>JBILYS010000169.1:0-4763 GCA_044377625.1 Crocinitomicaceae bacterium | reverse complement strand
TTGCGCAAGGATTTAAAGGCAATATTCCTTGTTCTTGCTGCGTAACGCGCATTCTAGTTACTCCATTTTGAGCCCCAGCTGGAACATTGAAATTGAAAACAGATAAGGGAGTAGGTGGGATTCCAGACCAAGTGCCAATTGATTCTGACGGATCAAATAATCCATTTTGGTCATAATCAATCCATGCTTCACCAGCTCCTGCATAATTACCACCACATGTGCTAAATTGAATATTGGCGACATATGAACCTCCAGCATTTAAGGTTGTTCCCAATGCTGTTAAATTTTGTAAGCCAATAACACCGGGACAACCAACATAATTGATAGAACCTAAAACACCAGTCAACTGAACCGACCCAACGTTGGAATCAGCTGTACTTGTTGGTCCAACCGCAGTGCAATATTGTGCGTTTGTAGAAAAAATCGTCAAAGACGAGAATAGAAGCAAGTAGATATTTCTCATAGCAATAGTTAATTATGCTAAGATAAAGAAATCTCTTAACATAAAGTTAATATTGGATTGTTTTTTAGTTAAAAACAGAAATTTTTTAAAAAGCAAAAGCCCCAGAATTTCCTGAGGCTCTTATTCTATTCTTTATTTAGATGCTTTTATAATTTCACAACCATAGATCGCTTATTGTTCATTTCAATATAGTAAGACCCAGAAGTGTAATTTGTTAAATCTATTTCCTGATTGCCAGCTGAATAATTTTTAGTGTGTAAAAGCTCACCAATACTGCTATAAACATTTATAACTGATGCTTCACTCACACTAATAAAAATTTTATCTCTTGTTGGGTTTGGATAAAGTGATAAATTACTTGAAGATAACTCTGGAATAGATAAGCCACAGTTTGAATCATATGCTTTTCCTGGTGAACCATCTGGACAGCCAGCTATCCAGTTAGTTGATTCATTCATAAATCCTGTTGAACTCAATAATTCTAGTGTTTTCCCATTTCCATCAGGTTCAGTTGTCCAAGGTGCTGAATTTAGATAATTAGCTGAAAATTGTGCAATTCCGGTTTCATCGTACAAAATAATTCCATCTTGAGCACCCAATGCAAGACCTGTAGGTCCAGAAAAGTTTGTTACTGTTGGATGAATTGCACTAAATAAAGTCAAATCTTTGGCTAAAACTAAATAGTCATGCGGTAAAACAATGGTACCAGCAGGAATAATGTATCCTCCAGTAATACCCCCATCACTTACTGACCATCCACTTAAATCAATCGGGTTATCAGATGTTGAATGAATTTCAAACCAATCACCAGCATCAGATGTCGGTGAGGATTTATAATTTATTTCAGAAATAATTAAAGTAGAGTCACATGGAAAATAAACTTCTCCTGGTGATCCTTTAACACAACCTGCAAACCACGCATTTGGGTCGTTTTGTCCTTGGTTATTTCCTTCAAACTCTATCGATCGACCATATCCATTGGTTCCAATTGGCCACGGATAAGTTGTAGCGTATGTCACTTCTGTTAATAAGGTATTATTTCCTTTATAAATATATAACGTTTGTCCTGTATTTCTCAATGAAAAGCCTAAAGGACCAATGTAATTTGATACAGAAGGATATTGAATTTGAAACAAGGATGTGTCAGAAACAATAACGAGGCGACCATCTGCTGGGATAACCGTTTGAAGTGGGAATGTATAAACATGTAAAAAGTTTGTATCTTTAATCATCATTCCACTAACATCTAATGAAACATTCATTGTATTATGAATTTCAATCCAATCACCACCATTAATTGAGTTTTCTGCATCTGGCATTAATTCTGAAATTTCAATTGGATTAGTTACTAGACTTCCTGTAAACCAAGCAGTAAAAGCACAATTTACAGTTGGAGTAATGTTCACTACTTGATTGTAATTGTTTGTTGCAAAAAGAGCATTCGGATCCCAATGATTAAAGGTATAACCAGGATTTGGTATGGCAGTTATTTTTACTGGAACTCCTTTAAAATAAACACCATTCCATGGGTATTCTATTTCACTCGGTTCAATTGTCGAAATATGAATTCTACCAGCTCCTGCAGGTTGAACATTAAGTGTATATGTTACTTGACCAGCGAGTCCAAAAAATGATTGAACAACATTTCGTGCTCCTGCAATTCTATTACTATTCCAAGTAAGCATGTTATTCATAGTATTCAAGAAATTCGTCATGTTACCACCCCAACGTGTATGATGTCTCGGTATCCAAGGTGCAACTTCATTAATCATTGAGTTCCCCATGCTTTGAACACGATTTTGTTGCCAAATGGTGTTGATTAAATCTGCATATCGGTCAATGAAATAGTTTCTGAATTGAAGATTACCTAATAATTTTGCAGTAATCACATCCATATGAATAAAAGCTTCATTCGTTGCTTGGGTCAGAAAATTATCATTGGGCGTTGCGCCATATAATCCATAACCAAAATCTAAATCCATTAAAATCATTCTCCACTTTTCTCCTGGAACGTTCCAATATTTTATGTTATTGGCTTGTCCATTACTCCAGTCACCATTTCCATAATACGTTTCTGTTATGATATAATCAGCATAATTCTCTAAGTCGATTAATGAATCTGCTAAATTGTAAAAAGTTGCACTTAATGGATCTGCAGCAGCAATAGAATTATACATTGGCCAAAAATTATCCATCGTTCCATCATTTGCTTCAAAAGCCATATAATTTTCAGTTAATACAGATACGCTATCTGCATCAAATCCTTTATTGCTTTCAATATAATCGTTGTTTAATGTTTCTCGAACTTCATATTCCCCAAAATATTCTCCGTTTAAAAACACTATAACAGGTGTATAACCCATGTAATCATTATGTGTACTTTTCGCAAGTCTTTGCATGAATGCATCTCTCATTCTTGTTCCTCCGTAATCGTTCCCACCATTGCGTAAATTGAAATCTTTGAATTTTGTTACATAAGGCTTGTCTGGAATTAAGGCATAATTTATTTTTGACATTCCATAGTCATCACGGCATTTAATTCTGAAACTTTTTTGAGGTTGAGCACGAGACCAACCGCCATGGATTTTTAAGCCAATACTACCTTCGAATTTTTGTATGCTGTCCGTTGAAATATATTCAATATAGGAATATCGTTCCCAATCTTCCCAAAAATTAGCTCCGAAATAAGGGTAACCAGGGTTGTAATCTGGTGGACCTAATACATAAATACCAGTATTTGTATCATATAAATTAAGTGAATCTGTTGAAACTGAAATTACAGGAAGTCCAATATAAGCTTCATTTATAATAAATGTATTTTTTTCTGTAGCACTTGCAAGTGAGTTGTTCGAAGGGTCGAAACATCTAGCAGCTAAAACTTTCGTTGTAGGAATAGTTATTGGTCCAGTATATAGGGGAGAAGTGCTAGTTGGAATACTACCATTCAAAGTATATCGAATTTCAACACCTACTTGGATTGTTAAAAGTTCAACTGTTTGACCTGTAGCGTATATTCCAGCTGGAACTGTTACAATTGGTTTTTGTAACATCACAGCGAAGCAATTTACAGAATTTAATAAATCTGGCGTTGGTGTTTGGCTGATACACCATGCTGCACCATTGTGATTATAAGAATGGTCAACAGGGATAGGAACTAAGGTAACTTGGTCCCCAATTATTCCTAAAGGATCGGTAAGTGTTAAAATATCACCAGTATTTATTTTGAAATTTGTGTGCCATGCAGTGCTTGCAATTAAATTCATCCAAGGAAGTGTAGGTGAGAAATAAGTTGTGGCAGTAGTTATTCCTGCAGCTAAAAATGCATTACCAGTTAAATCTGTAGATGTTGCAAGAACATTATGTGTTTGAATTGAAAGCACATTTTCTCCTGTTTGCAACAAGCCTGCAAAAGCAGCTAAATTAATTTGGTAGGAATTTATTGGCATTGATTGATATCCATTCGCTTCGTGACCAGCTGAAGCAAGCGTATTAAAAGAAGGGGGAGTTCCGACTACACCAACATTTGCTCGTGCAACTTCAACCCCATTTATGAATGCAACAAATCCATCATCATAATCCATATAAAGAATTAATTTTTCAATTTCTGAAGGATTGGAAACGTTGAATATTTTTCTCGAATAAACACTTGTTGCAGTAGCAATCGTAGTTCCGTCATCAGTATCTCCAAATCCAATTCCACCAGGACCACTCAACCAGCCTAAGGATACTCCTGGTAATCTCCAACTCGCTGCAGGTTCTGAAGATGGCACAAGGTATTCCCATGTTTCACTTGCTGAAATAACTGTTTCATAATGATTGATGGTTGGAATTCTATTTTTCCCACTTGCATAAATTAATTTATGTTCGCCAGGTGCTAAACTATAACTTGGCAAAATCCATTGGTATGGAAGCGTTGGGTCTTCGGATACACCATAACCTGATAAATCAATTACTGAAGCACCGTTGTTTCGAATTTCAAACCAATCATTGTATTCATTGTCTTCATCAGCAATAATACTAATGTTTGTTTGGGAAACTTCATTTAATTCAATTTGTGAAAACACAAAAGATGAACAGAAAAAACTGGAAATAATGAACAAATGTAAACGAATAATCATAATTTAAATTTTAATTTTTAAATTATTTATTTCCGTGGTTTCGGTTTGTAATATTAATTAAAATGAATCTAAATAACAAAATAAAAAAACCAAATCGTTAACTAATTATTAATTCAAGGGTGATTTTTATTTTGGATATTAATTGTAGAAATCATAATCTTAGCCAACGTTAAAACAAGTTT
>JBILYS010000019.1:0-13575 GCA_044377625.1 Crocinitomicaceae bacterium | reverse complement strand
TGTAGTATCTTTCTTTTCTTCTTCTTGCGCAACAACACTTGAGCTAACAACTATCAAAGCCAAATAAATTATCTTTTTCATATTACTATTTTTAAACTGTTTAACGGGTTTTATCCTTCTTTTCGAGTTAGACCTTGTCAAACGTGAAAAGTTACAGTAAAATGAAAAAAAACATGAAATAACGGTTATTCCCAATCTGATTGATACTCATCAATATCTCTACGATCCTTTTTAGATGGCTTTCCTGAACCATTTGAACGATAGTTCTGCTGTGCTAATTGATATGTTTTTAACTTCTCAATTTCTTCAATTGGAGTTGTATCAATAATATAATCAACAGCTAATTTCGCCCCTACCCTGCGATCAAGTAACTGAATTACTTTATAACTAAAGATTGCACTGTTATGAGAAATTTGAATGGTATCACCTACTTTCGGTTCCTTTGAAGGTTTTGAGTTGGATTGATTTATTTTGATTTTTCCTTTTGATAGCGCCTCAGAAGCTTGGGACCTCGTTTTTGCAAGTCTCACTGACCAAATATATTTATCCCAACGCAAGCTCATCTCTCCGCTTTTTAGATAGTGATAAAAACACTAAGTCGTATGAATCATCAATCAATTTAAAAAATAAATCTTCTGGTAAATCGCCATTGACAATTACAGTATTCCAGTGTTTCTTATTCATGTGGTAACCTGGTTGCACGGCACTATATCGTTCACGCATTTCAATTGAAGATACTGGATCTGCTTTAAGATTAACAGAATTGAAAACATCAACATCGGCTAAAGCAAACATTTTTCCATCAACTTTAAAAACAAGGGTAGATTTATCAAAAGGAAAGCCTTCTGAAACAAAAGGCTTTCCTAAACAATATTCTCTATAATCCTCGAAATTCATATCGAAGTGAATTTATTTTTAATGATGCATTGCTGGTACATCATCATAATGACCTAGCTTGTATAACATTTTATTATGTTCCGAAAGAGCCAAATAAAATGTTTTATATGAATGATACGGAAGTTTATATTCTGCTGCCGTTTCCTTAACAATTTTTGATATTTTGCTGTAATGAATGTGACAAATATTTGGGAATAAATGATGTTCAACTTGATAATTTAAACCACCACAATACCATGAAAGTAATTTGGCTCCAGGTGCAAAATTCGCTGTATTATACAATTGATTTACTGCCCAATCTGCCTGAATATTTCCAGACTCATCTGGCACTGGATAATCTGACGTTGGTACAACGTGTGCTGGTTGAAAAATCGCACCTAATGTAACACCTGCAATGAACTCCATAATAAAAAATCCAATTAACGTAAACCACCAAGGAGCAGGAGAAAAAATAAGTGGAAGACCAAGAATCATTGCTCCGTATAGTACTTTAGAAATCAACACAATAGTTACGTGTTTTTTATAACTAAGATTTTGTGTTTCCGTTAATCCCATCTTCTCATATCTCTTTGCTTGTTTATAATCTTTCGATAAAAACCACATAAGTGTCATTAAACCATATAAAAACCAAGCATAAATATGCTGAAATCTGTGCATTGGCTTTCTTTGTTCATGAGGTGAAAAACGCATAACAGGTCCTGGATTAATATCTTCATCCACACCTGTAACATTTGTATAGGTATGATGTAAGATGTTATGTTGAATTCTCCAGTTGACATCATCACCACCTATAAAAAAGATGATATATCCAATAAATTTATTGACTTTATCATTTTTAGAATAAGCACCATGATTTGCATCATGCATAACCGATAAACCCAAGCCGGCCATTCCAACACCCATCAAGATCCAAGTGCCCATTATAAACCAATAATTCTCGGCAATAGTCAATAACAAAACAAATGGAACAAAATAAAGAAGAAACATACAAATAGTTTTTACAACCATTTTAGCATTAGCGTGTCTCGTAATATTATTTATTTTGAAGTAGTCACTTACTCGTTGTCTTAAGACTTTGTAAAACTCTTCGTTGTGATCTTTAGCAAATTTTATTGTTCTAAAATCCATAATAAGGGCATTTAATTAAAGTGCAAATTTAAGTTAATATAAGTACAACAGACAAACTTTAACAATTGTTCTCTTTTTAATATTGGAATCTTATTGAAATTAAATCATACTAAACATTATATCTCTACTTTTGTTTTGTGATCAACATATCTGTACAATATGATTAACTCGTTATGATAGAAGCAAATAAAAATTTAATTTACTGTGATAATCTTTTTAAAAGAACTCGACTTAAAACAGTAGAGGTTGTTATTGGAAATTTAAAAATGGGCGCAACAAATCCTATTCGGCTTCAATCGATGACGACAACAGACACAATGAACACACAACAGTCTGTTGAACAATCAATTAGAATGATAGAAGCGGGCTGTGAATTAGTTCGGTTAACAGCTCCAAGTAAAAATGAAGCTGAAAATCTTGCAAATATTAAGTCTTCCTTAGTCGATAAAGGATACGATACTCCTCTTGTTGCAGATATTCATTTTACACCAAATGCGGCAGAAATAGCAGCAAAATTTATTGAAAAAGTAAGGGTAAATCCTGGCAATTATGCAGATAAAAAAAAGTTTGAAGAAATAGAATATACCGAAGAAAGCTATAATTCAGAATTAGCTAGAATTGAGCAAAAATTCACACCATTGGTTTTATTATGCATTAAAAATAACACTGCAATGCGGATTGGAACAAATCACGGCTCACTTTCTGATCGCATACTCAGTCGTTTTGGTGATACGCCAGAAGGAATGGTAGAGTCTGCAATGGAATTTATTCGAATTTGTCAAAAACTCAATTACCACAATTTAGTCATCTCAATGAAGGCTAGCAACACAATTGTTATGGTTCAGGCTTATCGTTTACTCGCTGCGACTATGTTAAAACAAGGGATTTGTTACCCATTGCATTTGGGTGTTACAGAGGCGGGAGATGGTGAAGACGGAAGAATAAAATCAGCGGTTGGAATTGGAGCGCTTTTAGAAGACGGTCTTGGAGATACAATAAGGGTTTCCTTAACGGAAGAACCCGAATTTGAAATTCCAGTAGCAAAAAAGCTTGCTGAGAAATTTACTGAAAATAAAAACATATTCACGTTCAATGCTCCTGATCAAATTATACCCTATTCACCATTTCACTACTCAAGAAGAGAAACGAAGAATATCGTTAATATTGGCAGCAATCATGTTCCCATAGTAATTGCCGATCTGTCAAACAAAAAAGAAATTAAACCTGCTAATTTCTTTGGTTTCGGCTATTCCTATTCAGTAACACTTGACAAATGGAATTTAACAGATCAAGCGGCGGACTATGTTTACATCGGAGACAATTCACTGGACTTTGAATTACCAGGAACTTTGGGTGTAATTTGTACAGTTACGAATTGGAATACAAATTTCAAAACCAAAAAAGGTTATTTTCCAAAGCTCGAAATGGGCGATTTAGCTTCCATTCCCTTTGATACAATTTGTTTTATTGAAATAGAAGCAACAAAAGATCTTGACTATGAATTACTCCAAAAGTATGACAATAGTATTCTTATTTTAAAAGCAAATCATTCAAACGTTACACAGCTTTATCGCAAACTTCAATTTGAATTTGCGAATTTAAAAATAAACAATCCCATTATTTTATCTTATTCCTGCGAAGAATTAGATGCTGAAACTTTTCAATTAAATGTTTCAAGTGAATCAGGCGTATCGTTTATTGATGGTTTTGGAGATGGTATTTGGTTGAAGGGAAATCAATCAATTCAACTTATCAATTCAACTTCTTTTGGAATACTCCAAGCAACACGAACCAGAATTTCAAAAACCGAATACATTTCATGTCCATCATGTGGAAGAACACTTTTCGACCTGCAAGAAACTACAGCAAAAATCAGAAAAGAAACTGCTCATCTCAAAGGATTAAAAATAGGAATCATGGGTTGCATCGTTAATGGTCCAGGAGAAATGGCGGATGCAGATTACGGATACGTTGGAACAGGACCAGGAAAAATAAACCTTTATAAAGAAAAAACAGTTAAAAAGAAAAATGTTCCAGAAGATCAAGCTGTACAGGAACTCATACTGCTTATTAAAGAAAATGGAGATTGGAGAGAAAATATATAAAATAAAAAGGTCCGATATTAAATATCAGACCTTTCAAAAAACACGTTTCACGTGAAACCTTAACGACCTAAATGTATCAATATAACAGCAATATCACTTGGTGAAACACCACTTATCCTAGATGCTTGACCAACTGTTACAGGCTTAATTTTACTTAGCTTTTCCCTCGCTTCAAAACTCACACTAACCATTTCATTATAATTCAGAGAATCCGGAATAGCTAGGTCATCCATTCTATTCATCTTCTTTGCTAGTTCTTCTTCCCTTTCAATATAACCTTCATATTTCATTTGAATTTCAGCCTGACTTATAACATCAGGATGGCTCGCGCCGAAAACAACAGATTCTCTTTTTCCTTCTACAGAAACTTCCAACAAATCAGAAATTCCTATATGCGGCCGCGTAATTAAACTGCTCAACTTTACTTGTTGAACAATTTCAGCACTATCTTTGCTTACTAATAGCGGGTTAGCTTCTTCAGGAGTAATACCAATATTTCTAAAGGCCTTTTTCAAACCATTTGTTCCTTGTATCTTTTTGTCAACTCTTTCCAAAGCTTCTCTATCTGCTAAACCAATTTCAAAACCAAGCGGAGTAAGACGAATATCCGCATTATCTTGCCTCAATAAAATTCTATATTCAGCACGACTTGTAAACATTCGATAAGGTTCCTTCGTTCCTTTCGTAATTAAATCATCAATTAAAACACCAATATATGCATCACTTCTATTCAAAATAAAATCAGAAAGTTCATTAATTTTTCGGTGTGCATTAATACCTGCCATTAAACCTTGACAAGCTGCTTCCTCGTACCCAGTTGTACCATTAATTTGACCAGCAAAATATAAATTTGAAACAATCTTCGTTTCCAAAGTGTGTTTTAATTGCGTCGGAGGGAAATAATCATACTCAATAGCATAACCCGGTCTAAACATTTTTACATTTTCAAAACCAGTAATAGTTTTCATTGCTGCCAACTGAATTTCTTCTGGCAAGGAAGTGCTAAAACCATTCACATAAATTTCAACTGTATTCCAACCTTCTGGTTCAACAAATATCTGATGACGATCTTTATCTGCAAAACGATTAATCTTATCTTCAATACTTGGACAATATCTCGGCCCGGAACTTTTAATCGCACCATTAAACATTGGAGAACGATCAAAACCTGTTTTTAACACCTCATGGGTAAACTCATTGGTATACGTAATATGACAAGGTCGTTGAACAGAAAGCGCCTTTGTTTCTCCAAAACTAAACTTGGATGGGTTCACATCACCCTCCTGAATTTCCATTTTTTCAAAATCCAAGGAGCGACCATCCACCCGTGGAGGAGTTCCTGTTTTCATTCTTCCGGCTTCAAACCCAAAATTTAACAAATCTTCCGTGATTCCAGTAGAAGCTCTTTCAGCAGCACGTCCCCCACCAAACTGTTTCTCTCCCAAGTGAATCAAACCATTTAAAAAAGTTCCATTAGTTAGAATGACGGCACTCGCAAAAACATCTATACCCAAAGACGTTTTAACACCTTTAACAACATCACCCTCCACAATCAAACCCGTAACCATGTCTTGCCAAAAATCAACATTCAAATTTCTTTCCAACAAAAGACGCCACTCCTCGGCAAACAACATTCTATCATTTTGAGTTCTTGGCGACCACATAGCAGGTCCTTTTGACATGTTCAACATTCTAAATTGAATAGCAGACCGATCACTGACAAAACCAGAACCGCCACCTAAAGCATCAATTTCTCGAACAATTTGTCCTTTTGCCACACCCCCCATAGCCGGGTTGCAACTCATCTGTGCAATTGAATTCATGTTCATTGTTATCAACAACACTTTACTTCCAAGCTTAGCGGCTGCATTCGCAGCCTCACAACCAGCATGCCCGCCACCAACAACAATCACATCATATTTCTTCAACATATCTCTAACGTTTCACGTGAAACAAAATTACCATCAAAAACCAAATCAATTTGTTTCACGTGAAACAAATCTATTGATGTAAAAGTTCTCTTTAGATCGAATTTCAACAATTTCTTCATCGCTTTTATCTCCGTATCCACATAAATGTAAAACCCCATGAACACAAACACGTTTTATCTCATTATCATAACCATCCATCTCCAATGCGTTCTCATTAACACGATCAATAGATATATACAACTCGCCACTTATTATCTTATCTGCTGAATAATCAAACGTTATAATATCTGTATAATAATCATGCTGCAAAAACTGTTGATTCATTTCCAATAATTTTTCATCCGAAACAAAAATCAAATTCACGTCTCCACATTCAAACTTTTCAGAAGTAATTACCTCATTAAGCCATAAAACAAAAAGTTCCGAGTCTAGACCCGGAACCTTTACATCATCAAAAAATATTTCTATCATTTATTAAAATATATGTTCACGCTTCTACCAGAATCTTCAAATTCCACATCGTCCGCGAGGTTTCTCATTAAATATATTCCCCTTCCATTTTCTTTTAATAAATTCTCAGGGGAAGTAGGGTCAGGCAAGTTTTCAAAATCAAAACCTCTACCTTGATCCTTAACACTAAAACAAAATTCAATAGGATTATCAGAAACAAAAACATTTACCTCCATCAAGGCATCCTTCTTATTACCATGTTCTATAGCATTGTTTACCGCCTCAGTTACCGCTATAAGTACATTTCCATAAAAATCTTCGTTTACACCAAGTTTATTACATACTTTATCAACAAGTACTTCAACGTGCGTTACAGCTTCAAAATCTGAGGGAATAACCAATGATTCAATAATCGTAAAACCTTCTTTCATATATAACAAATATCAACAAGTCCATTAAAAACTCTGATTGAAATATTCGTTCGCCTTATCTTTATAATACTTACGATACATAGGGTCTACAGAACGCAACAATTCAATTTGTTTGAGTTTTTGTTTGTTATACTCATCAAATCTAATTTTGTTACCATTATTGACATTATTTCCAGAAACCGATTCTCGCTTCTCCTCAAAGCCTCTTTCCATTAGTGCTTTCTCACTTTCTAAAAGACGCGTCATAATATCCTTTTGACGCTTTATCATCTCGTTTGAAAACTGTTTATTAATCAAAGCCTTTTCTTGCTCTTCAAGCTCTTTAATTAATGGGTTCAACTGATTACCCTTCCCGTTTCCTTCTTTGTTCAACTCATTGCGCATTTGTTCAAGACGCTGTCTTATAGCTGTTTGTTCAGCGGCCATTTTTGCAACACCTTTATTCCCTAAACCTTGCATCCCCATTCCTTCACCACCGGGTTTCTTTCCTGGTTGATCTCCCGGTTTTTCACCACCAGGATTAGGGCCTTTTTGCATTTGTTCCAATTGTTTTTTTAGCATAGACTTCATGTCTCCAGGATTCATAGAATTGCCGGGTTTCGGCTTCCCCTTACCACCAGGCTTATTGCAGCTTCCCTTGCCTTCCATTTCACCCTTCATTTGCTCCTGCATGCTCTGTAAGCTCTCGTTTAATAATAACGCTAAATTATTATATGAAGTCATAACAGATTGTTGGTGAGTTCCCAAATCTCTTCTTCTATGCTCATCTATATCTTCTAAACACAATTGATGATTATCCTTAATTATACCTAATTCCTTATCTACAAAAGATGCAATTTTAGGCTGTCTTTTTGCTAGTTCTAATAAGCTGTCCCTAACTATTACTGTCTCATCAATAATCGTTCTTTGTCTTCTCCCAAAACGACGATATGACGGGTCATTATCACTTATTTTTCCAAAACGATTCATTAAATCCTCTTGATCAAAACTCAACGTCATTAAACTTTCCAAAATGTTTCTTAAGGAATTAATATCCTCTTCTTGTTGCTCCTGATTAGATTGTTGTTGAGCTTGATCCAATTCATCTGCCATCTTTTTCATCTCATCAGCAGCAGACTTTTGATTTTCTCCCGCCTTCTTTTCCTTTGAATTTTCTAAACCTTCTTTAGATTCTTTCAAATCTTCACTAATTTTCTCTTGAGAAGGTTCTGTATTTCCCAAATTCATAGGATCCGCCAACGCCTTATTTAACTCGTCCAATTTCTTAAGATCGTCCTTCAATTCATCAAATTTCTTATTCAACTCATCCTGCTTTTCTACGGACTTTTCTTTCGAGATTTTTTCATCCTCAACCTGCTTTTTAAGCTCTTCTTGTTCTTTTGCTAATTCCTTCAGTTCTTTTTCTATATCATCAATTTTTTCATTCACTTGAAGTTTTTTCAACATTTCAAGGCTACGATCCATCTGCTTTTTCATGTCTTCCGATGACTTTTCTAGATCATCCAGCTTTTCATTTATAGCTTCTTTATCATTCTTCTCCATTAATTTTTCTAACTGATCCAATAAATCTCTCAGTTCATCATCCATTAATTCTTCAAGTAATTTTTCAATTAAATCCTGTTTCTCCAGCAACTCCTTATCCATTTCAGATAATTGATTCTTTTCCTGCGTACTTTGATCCATTTGTTTTTTCATGTTCTCCAACGATTCCAAAATACTCTTCTGTTCTTCTTGAAGCTGATTCACTTGATTCAACTTATTCCAATCGCTTTTCTTTGTGTTTAAGACATCTTTTTGAAGCTTGTCCACATTTTTTTGGAAATCCTTAGTGCGATTCAATAAATCCGTAAAATTCTCCTTAATTTGTTTTTGATCCTCTTCTCTATTCTCATTTAATTCTTCCAAAGAAGGCAATTTATAGGTATACAATTGGCTTCTTGATGATTTACTTCCATTTACTCCATCGTTATCGGAGACAATAAAATAATATTCAATTCTATCATTCAATTTAACATCTTCTCTTCTAAAATCTACAGCAAAATCAAAAGGCAAATCGACCCCAAAAACTTTCTTCACAGCCATTCTCTTGTCTACACGTTTTCCATTTTCTGATATAATAGAATAAGCAAAACTAAGATTCTGTAATCCATAGTCATCTGAAATGGTTCCACTAAAGAACCTTAATCCATCAGACACAGTATCAATAATTTCTTCAACTTGAATTGATGGATAAGCATCTTTTACAACAGAAACGACAAGACTAGAAGTGTCTATTTTATTTTTATACTTATTTGAAAGTAAAAGAGAAACATTCGAGGTGTTCAACAGTCTTTTTACAACCTTAAACCCCTCATTTTTAAATCTTTCTGCCTTACCATTAAATAGAAAATCTATAAATACAGTGTTTTTTGTTATTACGCTCCATTCAACATTCGTTCCTTCAGGGACCGTTATATCTCCAGCGTTTCTAATCACTTCATCAGCTTTTCCCAAATAAGAAGGATAGGAAAGCTTCGCCTCTAACTTCCCAATTGTGGCTTTACCATACACCGATAAACCAAAATTGTCGCTTACGAAATCATTAGCTTCAAAAAAGAAATTCCCAGATTGCTTTGGTTTTTTAACAACCCCTTTGAACTTGTTCTTGGATGATCTTACCATTAAAAACTTACCGTTTTCACTTACTAAATAAACATGATCTGGTAATTCCTTGCCAACTAAATCTACTTCTATTGCAAGATCTTGTCCTTCTTCAATTTCCAGTTTTTTCGTCTTTAATACGAAATCAAATGGGGCCTTTTCTTTAAATTCTTTTGAATAATTAAAAACCCTTTCTGAACCTTGTGTAAATAAAGATGGTGCTGCAATTCCAATTCCTATAAAAACAATAAATAGTGGAATCAAATACTTTGCATATTTCTTGTTTTCCTTGATATCAATTGCATTAATAAAAGGAACAGCATTCAAGGTATTTGATCGTTGTAAAACACTAGCGCGTATCAATTCAATATTTCCTTCATTAGAATCCAAGCTATCATTTAGCTGCAATGTGTTTTTCAATCTATCAGAAATAGTAGGGAAAAATGAACCAATAATTTCAGAGGCTTGATATCTATTAATTCTTCTTCCGAAAGAATACAATTTCATTAATGGAATGATAAAATACTTTATTAAAATCCCAGCATTGATAAATAGAAAGGCAAAAAACAAAATTCCTCTCGTGAGAGAACCGAAACGTCCAAAAAATTCTAAAGTCGTAGTGAACAAAAAAGACAAGAAAAAGACACCAACAAATAAGATAACACCTCTTACCATCAAATTCTTATAGTACTTTCTTATAAAAGCATCTATTTGCTCCAATAAACGATCAAATGATCCCATGACAAATTCAATTTTACAACTTAACCTACTAAATTAAAACTAATTCAGGTAACAATGCATTCTTTACATTAAATTAACGATACAGATCAACCTTTATTACGTTCACAACACTTTCTTCAACTCAACAATATTGAATGCTATAAATCTCATTATCTTTGCCCAAAAAAAAACAAATGTCATTAAAAACAGTACGCGTCCGTTTTGCCCCATCACCAACAGGTCCATTACACATGGGTGGAGTAAGAACAGCTTTATACAATTACCTTTTCGCAAAAAAAAATAATGGTACGTTCATCATTCGTATTGAAGATACAGATCAAAATCGTTTTGTTCCTGGAGCACAAGAATATATATTAGATGCTCTAAAATGGTGTGGAATAGAAGCAACCGAAGGCCCAGGCATTGGCGGCGAATTTGGACCTTATGTTCAGTCAGAAAGAAAAGAACTTTATAGACCTTACGCTGAACAATTAGTTCAAGAAGATAAAGCTTATTATGCATTTGATACTGCAGAAGAATTAGATGCAATGCGAGAAAACGCAAAAAAAATGGGAATGCCGAATTGGCAATATAATGTAATCACGCGTACTACTTTAAGAAATTCATTAACACTTCCACAAGATCAAGTTGATGAATTACTAGCGAACGATGCGCCCTACGTGATACGCATGAAAATGCCACGTAATAGTGATATTCGATTTGAAGATATCATTAGAGGTTGGGTTGTTGTCAACACAAACAATTTAGATGATAAGGTTCTATTTAAAAGTGATGGAATGCCAACATATCATTTAGCAAACATTGTCGATGACCATTTGATGGAAATCAGTCATGTTATTAGGGGAGAAGAATGGTTACCATCAGCACCTTTACACGTCATGCTTTACGATGCATTTGGGTGGGAAAGTCCACAATTTGCACATTTACCATTGTTATTGCGTCCTGATGGAAACGGTAAATTATCTAAACGTGACGGAGACCGTTTAGGTTTTCCTGTTTTTCCTACAGATTGGACAACAGCAGAAGGAGAGCTTTATTCCGGTTATCGAGAAAAAGGATATTTCAAAGGTGCTTTTATAAATATGTTGGCCTTTTTAGGTTGGAATCCAGGAACCCAGCAAGAGATTTTTTCTTTAGATGAATTGGTAGATGCTTTCACTTTAGAAAGAGTATCTAAATCTGGAGCAAAATTCGATCCTGATAAAACAAAATGGTTCCAACAACAATATTTAAGATCCACTCCTGATATTGAGTTAGCAGAATTACTATCTCAACATCTTAATAATGGTTTCGATAAAACAAAATTAACAACGATTTGTCGTTTAATGAAAGAGCGCGCAACTTTCATTCAGGATATTGCAACGGAGGGATGTTATCTTTTCGAAAAACCAACATCTTATGACGAACAAACTGTTTCTAAAAAATGGAAAGAAGAAACACCACAGTTGATGACTGAATGGATTTCAGTAATATCATCAATAACAGAATTTGAGCATGAAACGATTGAAATAGCTTTTAAATCCTTTTTGGAAGAAAAACAAGTTGGAATCGGTGCTGTTTTACAAAATTTTAGACTTTTAATAACAGGAACCGCAATGGGACCAAGTATGTTTGAAATTGCTGAATTTTTAGGAAAAGAAGAATGTATTGAGCGTATGAATCAAGGACTTATGAAAATTCAAACACTCAAAAAATAATCATGAAACACACAATTGAGGTAAATGGCATAAAAATTTATGCTTTTCATGGCTGCTTGCCAGAAGAAGAAAGAATTGGCGGGCATTATAGTGTTGATGTTATGTTAAACACAAATTTTTCAGAAGCAGCACATTCAGACGACCTTAATAAAACAATTGATTATTGTGATGTAAATAAAATAATTGTTGAAGAAATGGCTATTCGTTCCAAACTCATAGAGCATGTTGGTCAAAGAATTGTTAATCGCTTAAAATCAGAAATTAACAATATTGACCACATTAAATTAAAACTTATAAAAATTTGTCCGCCGATAAATGGAGATGTACAAAACGTAGCAATTATCATTGAAGAGGATTAATTTCAAATTTTTTCTTACATTTGCACTTCAAAACGGTCTCGTGGCCGAGCGGTTAGGCACCGGTCTGCAAAACCGTCTACTCCGGTTCGAATCCGGACGAGACCTCAAAAAAGCTCTGTGTGATCACAGAGCTTTTTTATTTTCATTAAAAACACAACAATTTAAGCCAATTATTTCATAGAACACGCTACTTTTGCGCAAAACTTAAACAATGGAAATTCTAGTTACAGGGCCAGACGGAGTATTAGGGAGCAATTTAGTTAGAGAACTACTAAATAGAGGTTACAATATAAGTGTATTGCTTGAACCTGGTAAAGATCCAATAACATTGAAAGGACTACCAATCAAACTTTATTTTGGAAATATTCTAGACCCAGAAGCATTAAATGACGCTTTTGTAAATAAGGATATCGTTTTCCATTGTGCAGCTTCTACAAGTATGTTCCCTGCAAGAAATGAAATGGTAAACAAAGTCAATATTGATGGTGTACAAAACATCATTAATGCAACGTTAAAACATTCTATAAAACGTTTAATTTATGTTGGAACAGCAAATTCTTTTGGACCTGGAACAACTGCTTCTCATCCCGGAAACGAACAATCAAAATATAATTCTTTTAAATATGGGATAGATTATTTAGACTCCAAATACAAAGCACAGCAATTGATGTTGAAAGCGGTGAAAGAAGATGGTTTACCTGCTATAATCGTAAATCCTACCTTCATGATAGGCCCGTATGATTCACGCCCAAGTTCTGGTGCAATGATTTTGGCATTATCCAAAAACAAAGTCCCTGGTTATTCATTAGGTGGTAAAAATTTTACTGCTGTCAAGGACGTTGCAACCGCAATGGCAAATGCTATTACAATGGGGAAAATAGGAGAGTGTTATATATTAGGCAATTTTAACCTTACATATAAAGAATCATTTGAAAAAATGGCTACTGCAATCGGTGCTAAAGTTCCTACTCGAAAACTTTCTACAAAAATGGTTGTTGCATATGGTGCATTAAGTTCTTTTTTAGCTAAAGTGTTTAACTACTATCCATCTGTGACGAAAGAACTTGCTGTACTTTCTTCTGAACATCACTATTATTCAGCGGAAAAAGCACATATAGAATTATTAATGCCTCAAACTCCACTTGAAACAGCTGCAATTGAATGTTACGAATGGTTCAAGGAAAATGGATATTTAA
>JBILYS010000018.1:0-13621 GCA_044377625.1 Crocinitomicaceae bacterium | reverse complement strand
CTGTTAGCTAATAAAACTTCTTTCTTTTCAGAACCAAATGAACATTGATTTGACATTATTTCCTGAATTTTTAATTTATAATTTCGATAAATCTCCTCTTTTTCGTTCATGAGCATTATTACTTCTGTCGTTTCCGAAAAGTGCAAAGTGATCAAATCGATTATTTTCAACGTTTCAATTGCGGCATCATGAGCAAAAACTAGCGCTTCAAGCAGAGAATTAGACGCTAATCTGTTTTTGCCATGTAATCCGGTATTTGCGCACTCGCCAATTGCGAATAAATTATAAATTGACGTTCTTCCTTTTTCATCTACCTCTATTCCCCCACATTGATAATGAGCAGCTGGTATAATTGGCAATAAATCATTTTTTAAGTTATACCCTTTACTTTCGCAATAGTTGCTGATAAAAGGAAACTTTATTTTGAAAATATTACTGTCCAAATGTCTACAATCCAAGTAAACTTCCGATTGATTTGAACCTTTCAACTCCTCGATTATTGCTTTTGAAACAATATCTCGAGTGGCCAATTCTCCCCTACTATCACTTTTAAAAATAAACCTTTCGTCTTTTTCATTTATGATAAATGCACCAAAACCTCTTACTGCTTCCGAAATCAAAAAAAGAGGATTCATCTCACTTTCCATAAATGCAGTTGGATGAAATTGGAAATAATGCATATTGCTGATTTTCACACCAACACGATTTGCCATAGCTACACCATCTCCTGTTGCTACCGTTGGATTTGTAGTGTATTTATATACTTGACCCGAACCGCCAGTTGCTAAAACTGTTATTTTTGACAAAAACACTTTAACGACCTTACTCTTTAAATCAAGAACTTTTGTCCCAACAATCGATTCATGATTATAAATTAAATCTACAGCACAGAAATGCGTATGAATTGTGATGTTTTTATACGTTTTAATTTTTTCGCACAGGATTTCCTCCACTTTACTGCCTGTTTGATCTTTTGCATGAACAATTCTATTTACTTGATGCCCACCCTCAAGTCCAAGTTCAAGATTTCCGGTTGTATCCTCACAAAATTCAACCCCATAATCAATTAATTCCTTTAATCTTTTTGGCGCAGATTCCACAACGTGTTTGACAATTTTTAGATCAGACAACCCGCCACCTGCATCCATTGTATCTTGAATATGCTTTTCAAAAGAATCTGTCACTAAATTCATAACTGCAGCAATTCCACCTTGCGCTAATTCGGTATTGGAAGTTGTAATCTTTTCCTTTGTCAGTAGCACAATATTCAAATCCTTTCGCTTTTCAGCAACTTTAACAGCATATGAAAGCCCAGCGATTCCAGATCCAATAATTAAAATGTCACATTTCATCATTTTAGACCGATAGATTCAACATTTTTTCGATTGGAATCATTGCTTTAGATAGTATTTCTGGCGAAATTTTAACTTCAGGTGATTCTGTTTCTAGACAGTCCAATATTTTTACTAATGTATTTAGTCGCATAAAACCGCATTCGCTGCATGAACAAGAATTCTCTTCAACTGTTGGCGCTGGAATCAAGGTTTTATTTGGCACTTCAATTTTCATACGGTGCAATATCCCAGCTTCCGTGGCTACTATGAATGTTTGTTTTGTGCTATTCTTTACATATTCAATCATTCCAGAAGTAGAGCCAATATATTTCGCTAAGGATAGAATATGCTCTTCAGATTCAGGATGTGCAACAATGACAGCTTGAGGATATTTTAGTTTTAATTCTACTATTTTATCAAATGAAAAAGCCTCATGAACAATACATGCACCATCCCAAAGCACAAATTTTCGCCCAGTTATTTTTTGTAAATACTTTCCTAAATTTTTGTCAGGGGCAAAGATAATTGGCTTATCAATTGGGATGGATTCGATTACTTTCACAGCATTTGAAGACGTACAAACGATATCACTCATCGCCTTTATTTCAGCTGAACAATTTATATATGTTACTATTGTATGATCAGGAAAATCTTTTATAAAATTTCTGAATTTAATTGGTGGACAAGATTCTGCCAATGAGCAACTCGCATTCGGATCTGGAACAACAACTTTTTTTGTTGGATTAATTATTTTAGCCGTTTCAGCCATAAAATGCACTCCAGCAAAGACAATTAAATCCGCTTTAGTTTTAGAAGCTTCAACGGACAAGCCATAACTATCTCCCACAAAATCTGCAATATTTTGAATTGCTTCTTCTTGATAATAATGTGCTAAAATAACGGCATTTTTTTCCGCTTTTAAGTCAGTGATTCTCTTTGTTATTTCCTTTATAGTCATAACACTTTCATTTTTCAAACAACGCTAAATCCTTTAACTTGGATCGCTTGAAGGTTGTTTTTTAATTCTTCTATCTGTTCAAGTGTATTGTCCAAAGCTTTTTTCGAAGACATTTTCAACGAAGACAGTAATCCAGTATAATAATTTAGTCCTTTTTCTAAATTTTCTTTAAAAACTTGATAGTACTGTTGCTGTTTTTCTGACATGACATCTAGTTGAGCATCAAGTTCTTTTTTCAGATAGTCTATATACAACTGAGCCTCGTTGATGAAAATATGTGGACGAGAAATCTTATTTAGCACATTTAAACGACCGTAAATATGATCGACCATTTCGCTCAATTTATAGGTGCCTTTGAAGTAATATGTATTTGGCCCTGGACAAATACTTACTGCATTTAATTTATGTGACAATTCCCCCTCATTTGTTAAAATCGCTGATGCGCCTAATCCCTCGCATAAACATTCCTTTTGCATTATTTTTTCTACTTCATATGCCTTTCTTAAATCAGAAAGTTCACTGTTTTTCACTTGTTCCATTTTCAACTTTTGAAATTGTCTAGAAGCTGTGCAGATAGGTTTTTCTGTAAATTCCGTATTAAACGACAAGAATTTCTTGTAGCATGGACTTCCAGCTTTGTGTTTTTCAATTCTTTCCATTCGTTGTTCTTCAGAACTTGATCCACGGAAATTATTAAACGGCACTCCAAGAGGGGAAGAATTACTAATATAAAAATCCTTTTTCTTTGATATAATCAAAGCTTTTAAGGTTTCCTCATCTACATTTGTTGATTCCGGCACAAGTAAAAATGGACTACCCCAACCTGTTCCATCAAGATTATAATAATTCATTAAAAACTTGTCTTCGTCTGATGTTCCAATTCCTCCTTGCGCAGTAATTTTCAAACTTGGATTTAATGGCAATATATTTCTGTTGGATTCACTCAAAGCATTTACACAGATTTCAATTAACTCGTCAAAAAGTTCTTGTCGTTTTTCTTTAAATTCTTCTAAAATTGGACCTAATAAAAATCCATGAGTTGCAAAAGCATGTCCTCCACAATTTAAACCAGATTCGATTCTAAATTCCGAAACCCAAATTCCTTTTTTAGCGAACATTTTACCTTGTACGACTGCAGAGCGGAAATCACTAACTTTTAGGACAACTTTCTTTTTGATTTCACCATTTGCATCAGGATAAAAATCATCAAAATTTTCACAATAGGTAAATAATTTTGGATTCATCCCTGCAGAAAATATGATTGAAGAAGAAAGATTACTTTCAGCATATCCTTTCAAAACACTTTTAGCATCAGAATATTCGGCTGGTAGTAATTCACCATTATCTGAATAATTTTGATTATCGAGTTTTGTCATGATATTTACGTCGATAGAACCAGCTTTTATAAAAGATTTCAATTCACTTTCTAACACTTTTTTCACTGTTAAATCCTCTGTATTTAACATTTTATGATAAAGTGATTTTTCAAAAGCACTTTCAGGTAACATTGTAAAATACTTGGTTATATCTGAATTAGGAGAGAAATCTTCATTTTTTAACGTTGAAATTTGTTCATTCACGACGTCATTCATAAAATTTAAATATGCTTTAATTCGTCTAGAACGGCGGTCAATATCTTTAGACGAGATAGGATCATATTTATAATTTAATCTTTTAGAATGAACTTTCCTCATTTCTTCTATCAAGTGATCTTCCATTATAGAAACAACTGATGAAATTCCAAATTTTGCAACTTTCAAAGGTGTATCTATAGTATATCCAAGTCCCATTACCGGGATATGAAATGTGTGTGGTGTATTATTTGACATAACCTAAATTTTAATTACTATAACTTAAAGTAATGAGGGCAAAGATAACTAATTTTATTAACTCGGATGTTTTTATCCTCTTTAAGGGGTCGTTGAAACGTTAATTACTCTTAAAAAATCACAACTTTTCATGAAAATTAAAATCGCTAACTTTATAAAAAAGAATAAATGTTTTCAAAAGCCTGCGAATATGCCATACGTGCATGCATCCTGATCGCAACAAAATCGATGGATGGTGAACGAGCTAGTCTCAAAGAAATCTCAAAGGAGATAGATTCTCCAGAAGCCTATACAGCAAAAATTTTACAACAACTTGTAAAAAGTCATATAATTTCTTCTGTGAAAGGTCCTACCGGTGGGTTTATTATTGAATATTCGCAAATTGAAATAATCAAATTACAGCAAATAGTTTTTGCAATTGACGGTGATAAAATCTACACTAATTGCGGATTAGGAATGAAAGCATGTTCTGAAAAACAGCCATGTCCCGTACACAATCAATTTAAGATTGTACGAAATGGTTTACGCGAAATGCTGGAAACAACAGATTTAAAACAGCTTTGTTTTGGATTAAAAAACGGGTTGACATTTCTAAAAATAAATTAGGAAATATTTATTTTAATTCGGATGTTTGTGTCGTAAATAGAAAAGTAACGAAACACTAAATATCATGTTAATTTATCCTCAACAATCAATTCAAGAAATCATAACACAAGAAGTACAATCGCGCATTATTTTTGAAAATTATGGTGTTAACATTGAAATTGATACAGAACGGTCATTAATTGAAATCGCGGAAGCACGTTTTTTACAATTAGACGCTTTTATTGAAGATTTGAATTTAATGCTCAATTAATATCGTTTATTCTAACGACTGGATATTACGCATTAAACCAGCATATTTCGTCCTTTTAATCGGGCTTATTTTAAACAATTCAGTGAATATTTCTTGTGTTAAATCTTTCCAATCAGATTGTGATAATTCAAGAATGCCTGTCAAAGGATTTAATCTGGGTTCGTTATGCTGTTTTGAAAACTTATTCCACGGGCAAACATCTTGACATACATCACATCCAAACATCCAATTATCCAATTTCCCTTTAAACTCATCTGAAATAATTGCATCTTTCAATTCAATTGTTAAGTAGGAAATACATTTAGAACCATCAACAACATATGGTTCAACGATAGCATCAGTAGGACAAGCATCGATGCATCGTGTGCACGTTCCACAATAATCTTTAATTGGACCATCATACTCTAAATCAAGATCCAGAATCAACTCAGCTATAAAGAAAAAAGAACCATTTTTTGGATTAATCAGATTGGAATTCTTGCCAATCCATCCTAAACCTGCTTTTTTCGCCCAGGCTTTATCCATAACTGGCGCTGAATCAACAAATACACGTCCATTCACCTCTCCAATTTCCGTTTGAATGAACAAAAACAATTCTGTGAGTTTATCTTTAATTATAATATGATAATCTTCACCAAAAGCATATTTAGATAGTTTGGGTGCTGTTTTGTCGAGTTGTTGTTCTTCAGTGTAATAATTCATTAAAAGAGAAACAACACTTTTTGAATCTTCAACCAATAAACGGGGGTCTAATCGTTTATCAAAATGATTTTCCATATAACCCATTTTGCCGTTATATGTGCGTTTCAGCCATGTTTCGAGGTGATTTGCTTCCTCTTCTAAGAATTCAGCTTTTGATATACCGCAGAAAAAGAACCCAAGTTCAGCGGCTTTTTGTTTTATTAATGCTGTATATTTTGATTTGGAAGAATACATTTATGGTTCATCAAAATAATCCACCTTGCATCCAGCCGGCATCTTTCCCTAAATGACGGAATGCTTTTTCCGTTGCCTTTCTTCCACGTGGTGTTCGCATTAAAAATCCCTCTTGAATCAAGAATGGTTCGTATACTTCTTCTAATGTTCCTGCATTTTCACCAATTGCCGTTGCGATAGTCGTTAATCCGACAGGGCCACCGCTGAATTTTTCAATGATCACTTTAAGAATGCGGATATCCATCTCATCTAGACCATTTTCATCAACATTAAGCGCTTTTAATGCAATTGTTGTGATATCAGTATCGATTGATCCATTTCCTTTAATCTGAGCAAAATCACGAACTCTTCTTAATAAAGCATTTGCAATTCTAGGTGTTCCTCTGCTTCTACTTGCAATCTGATAGGCTGCAGCTTCATCAATTGCAAT
Organism: Crocinitomicaceae bacterium; assembly: GCA_044377625.1. Lineage (GTDB taxonomy): Bacteria > Bacteroidota > Bacteroidia > Flavobacteriales_D > Crocinitomicaceae > M0103. The sequence goes on along the minus strand of JBILYS010000018.1, from coordinate 7,278 downwards.
ATTTAAAAGCCCAGACGATCGTTCAACAATATTCGTTAAGGTTTTAGCATCATAATATTCAAGTCTTGAATTAATACCAAATCTAGCACGCAGAGGGGAAGTTAATAAACCAGAACGAGTTGTTGCTCCAATGAGTGTAAAAGGATTCAATGTTATTTGTACACTTCTAGCATTCGGACCGCTATCAATTAAGATATCTATGCAATAATCTTCCATTGCTGAATAAAGATATTCTTCAACGACAGAACTCAAACGATGAATTTCGTCAATAAACAAAACGTCACCAGGATTTAAATTAGTGAGTAATCCAGCCAAATCGCCAGGTTTATCTAAAACAGGTCCACTAGTCACTTTAAAACCAACACCCAATTCGTTGGCAATAATGTTTGCTAATGTAGTTTTACCAAGCCCTGGGGGTCCATGTAATAAAACATGATCCAACGGTTCGCCTCTCAACGAAGCCGCTTTTACAAAGATTCCAAGATTCTCAATTATTGAAGGTTGGCCAGTAAAATCACTAAAACTTTTTGGACGTAAGACTTTATCAAACTCTTGTTCCGAATTTGCTCCAGTTTCTTCTCTATAATCGAATGAATCTTCCACAGATTACTAAATTACATAAAAAAAGCCTTTTGTCATTAGACAAAAGGCTTTCATAAATTATATTCTATTTTAATGTTCTTCTTCGCCTTCAGCTAAAGGAACAATTTGAGAAATGAAATCTTCTTCAGCACCTGGCTTAGAATAATCATAAGGCCATCTATGTACAGTTGGTAATTCACCTGGCCAATTTCCATGAGTTGCCTCAACTGGGGTTGTCCATTCTAAAGTATTAGATCTCCACGGATTTTGTGGTGCTTTTGGTCCTCTATAAATACTATAGAAGAAGTTAAACAAGAACACAAACTGAGCTAACGAACCAAGTATTGCAAAAATCGTAATGATTACGTTTAAGTCCATAATGATATTGAAAGCATTTGTATCAAATTCACCATAAACTGAATAATCATAATATCTTCTTGGTGCTCCAGATAAACCAACAAAGTGCATAGGGAAAAATACACCGTAACCAGAAACTAGTGTTAACCAAAAGTGCACATATCCTAATTTCAAATTCATCATTTTACCATACATTTTTGGGAACCAATGATAAACACCTGCAAACATTCCAAAAACTGCAGACAATCCCATTACAACGTGGAAGTGAGCAACAACAAACATCGTATCATGAATTGAAATATCCAAAGCTGCATCGGCAAGTATAATTCCAGTTACACCACCTGTAATAAATGTAGAAACCAAACCAATCGCAAAAAGCATCGCTGGAGTAAAGACAATTGAACCTTTCCAAAGCGTAGTAATGTAATTAAATACTTTAACAGCAGAAGGAATAGCAATTAACAAAGTAGTAAATACAAACACACTTCCTAAGAAAGGGTTCATACCAGTAATAAACATGTGATGCGCCCAAACAATAAAGGATAAGAAACCAATAGCTAGCATGGAACCAATCATTGCACGGTATCCGAAAATTGGTTTACGAGAATTCGTAGAAATAATTTCAGAGGATAAACCTAAGGCAGGAAGCAATACGATATAAACCTCAGGGTGTCCTAAAAACCAAAATAAATGTTGGAATAATATAGGAGAACCACCATGGTTTGTCAACATTTCACCACCCACAATAATATCAGATAGGTAGAAACTTGTTCCTGCCATTCTATCCATAATTAAAAGTAAAGCCGCAGACAATAAAACAGGGAATGACAATACACCAATAATTGCTGTAATAAAGAAAGCCCAAATTGTTAACGGCATTCTTGTCATTTTCATTCCAATAGTTCTTAAGTTTAATACAGTTACAATGTAATTTAAAGACCCTAGAAGAGAACCTGCGATAAAAATTGCCATAGAAAACAACCATAATGTTGTACCCATTCCTGATCCAGAAACTGCTTGCGGCAATGCAGATAATGGAGGATAAATTGTCCAACCTGCCATTGCTGGTCCTGTCTCAACAAACATAGAACAAAGCATGATAATTGATGAAATCAAGAAGAACCAATAAGACAGCATATTTAAAAATCCAGAAGCCATATCTCTTGCTCCAATTTGAAGTGGAATTAAAATATTAGAGAATGTTCCTGAAAGTCCACCAGTAAGAAGGAAGAATACCATTATAGTTCCATGTATTGTAACTAATCCCAAGTACATATCTTCTTTCAAAACTCCTGCAGGTGCCCATTTCTCACCTAAGAAAAAGCTTAAAAAGTCAGAACTTTCACCTGGCCAAGCTAATTGAATACGGAATAATACCGATAATAACATCGCAATAATTCCCATAAACACAGCAGTCATTAAGAACTGCTTACCAATCATTTTATGATCTTGACTAAAAATATACTTTGAAACGAAACTTTCCTCATGGTGTCCGTGATCATCGTGTCCGTGTGCATCGTGATGTCCGTGTGCTACTGCCGCCATTATATCTCTGTTTATTGTTATTAATTCTATTTAATTACTTTTTAACCGCTAAGGCTAAAGTATCTGTTACACCAACTTCTGGAGCAACAACTGCAGCTTTTACTGCGAAATATATGTCCTTGAACGTTTGATTTTGTTTTGATTTCATCCAAGCTTTATATTCAGTTGGTGATAAAACAACAATTATCATTTTCATTTTGTAATGTGCATTACCACAAATCTTATTACACATTAAAACGAAATTGAATTTTTCATTATTCATCTTTTTACGCATTTCAATTGAAGTGATATCTGGAATAAATTTAAATCGAGTTGTCATTCCAGGTACAGTATTCATTTGCGCTCTAAAATGCGGGAAATAAGCTGAGTGGATAACATCTTTAGATCTAAAATTAAATTCATATTCCTTGTTTTCACATAGATACAAAGTATCCTTTTGAATAATATCATCCCAAGCTAAAGCATCAATTTTTTTATTGTGACGTGCTTTCATTTGATACAACAAACGAATTAATTGTTGCTTTCTAGATAGATCACTTACCATTTTTTCACGATCCTCCGGAACAAGCATTATTTTTTTATCATTCAATTTAGCTGCAATTGCGTTAATTCCAGTAACACCATTTTCCATGTTCAGAATTGCACTATCAATTGTCTCTGAAGTCATTAATGCCAACTCATTATTATCAGTTGTCAATTTATAATCAAACTTTCCTAATTTATTGTCATTTCCAGAATAACGTGCTGTCCAATCGAATTGCTTAGAGAATAACTCAACGCGTATTGAATCTGACACTGCATCTTTTGTCGCTTCATTCCATTGTTTTAAACCTAAGATGATAATTACTGCTAAGACACAAGCAGGTACAACCGTCCAAATCATTTCCAATTTATTATCATGGGAAAAGTACAGAGCTTTTACTCCAGCCTTTCTAACATATTTCCATGAGAAAAAGAATAATAAAAAATTTGTAAGAAAAAATACTGTTATTATAATAACATAATTTAAACTCAACAACCAATCTAAACCATGACCATGAACTGAAGCTGCATCGCCTCTACCAGCCCAACCATAAGTTACCATAAGCCAAATGAAACCACCGAAAAATATAACCATAAACGCCAACATTAATTTTGCGTTCAAATTGTTATCTCCAGTACTAACTTCGTGTTCTCCACGATTTCTAAGTTTTGATGAAAGTTCATAAACACGAACCAACTGAGCAATTGCAATTACTCCTAAAACTATAACGATTAAAGCTATTAATTTACTTCCCATCTTATTTTAAATCTATAATATTCTACTTTCTTTTATATCTCGTGATGAATACTTTCATCCAAGAATGGATGGTTCACCGGCGTTAATGGAGCCTTTGTCAAGTTGTGTAAGATAATTCGTATAAAGAATCCTGCAACCAATAAAACCATTCCAATTTCCAAAAATCCAATTTTTGCATTTGAGCCAAGCGATCCAGCAGAAATCATAATATAAACATCTAACCAATGACCAGCTAAAATGATTAAACCAACAAAGGTTAAAATACCTGCATGTCTTTTAGCGTCTCTAGACATTAAAATTAACATTGGGAACGCAAAATTAATCATGAACATACCAAAGTATAATACTTTATAATTCTCGATTCTCATAATGAAGTAAGTTGTCTCTTCTGGAATATTTGCATACCAAATAAGCATATATTGAGAAAACCACAAGTAAGACCATAAAAAAGAAGTAGCAAAAGTCCATTTACCTAAATCATGAATATGGCTATCATTGACATTTGGTAAATATCCACATTTCTTCAAATAAAGAGTCAATAAAACTAACACAACCATTGATGAACACCACATACCCGCAAAAGTATACCAACCATATAAGGTTGAAAACCAGTGAACATCAATAGACATCAACCAATCCCAAGATGAAGTTGAACTAAATACAGCGAAGAAAACTAAGAAAACAGCTGCTTTTCTGTAATTTTTAAAGTGAATTTCAGTTCCACCAATTTTATCTTCAGCAAGTGATCTCATTCTAAATCCTCTTAAGAAGATATAATAAGTACCCATATAAACCAACGTTCTAATCCAAAAGAAACCTTTATTAAGATATGCAGATTTACCAGCTATGATTTCATCATAATGATGAGATTTAGGATCAACGGAAGCTGGATCCATCCAACCATAAATGTGCGCTCCATCTTTTAACGTTATGATCAACAAGGTTACTGCTAACAATCCCATTCCATATGGTAAAAAACCAGCTACTGCTTCAATGATTCTTTTAACAGAAGCATACCATCCTGTTTCAGTAGCATATTGCAACGCTAAGAAAAATAATGCGCCGAGCCCCAGTGCAAAAAAGAAAAAGCTATTCACCAAACCATTTGCTAATAAACGAGTAGCAAAATGATGATCACTCATGCTTGTAAAAACACCAATCGCTGTAAACAAAACCCCAACTCCCATAAGAGTCATTGTTAGAGTTTTTGCTTTTTTTGATATAGAGAATTCCATCTTAAAAAATATTCAGGTTATTATTTTGTAACTTTTGTAGTATCTGCAGCAACCGCAGTTACAACAGCAAGACCAGTTGCGTCAAACTTACCGTAATCTGCATTTTGGAATCTTCTAACATAATGAACTAAAGTCCAAATTTCCTTTTTGTTCAATATAGATCCGTGACCACCCATTGTATTCAATCCATAATAAATTGAATAAAAAAATTGTCCATCTGATTTCATTGCTCGTTCAGTATAATTTGGTACACCAGCATATGCTCCACTAGCAACCATAGGACCATTACCATCACCTTTTTCACCGTGACAATGTTGACACATTGCAGTATACAATTCTTTACCCTTTTTGAACATACCTTCAGAATTTTCTGAAGTCAATCTAATCGGATTTTTATCAGCAATCGCTAATGCGTATTCATCTACCATAGTCAAATCTGCACCATACATTCCATGTGTTTGTTTGAAAGCAATATTTGCCTTTCTGAAATAGGGCAACATCAAACTTACTGTAGTTGAATCTGTTCCATAATATGGCACAGTTCCCATAGGTGGAACCAAAGCAGACAATCTGTTTTTCATAGCCATATTTTCATATCCACGAACTTCACCGTAATCAACGTATACTTCCACTGCTGGTGAACGATACATATCTGGCATATATTCCAATCCTGGACTATCAGCATCTGCAGTACAAGATCCTAAACTTAGGACTGAAACTGCCACTATTGCTAAACTTGCTAATACCTTAAATTTAATTTTCATCTGTCTCTTCCTTTTATTTTGTCAGAAGGAGTATCCACTTTATCGGATACTTCATAGCAAACTATTTTATTTCCTTTTGATCTAATTCAATTAAACCAGTTTCTCTCAACATTTTTTCCAATTCCTCAGAATTATATTTTGTATTCTCTGACAAACGGATTTCCATTACAAATTTATCGTCAGTAGTACGAGGGTCTGGATTTTGAGCTGGTATTCCTGGCAACGTTTTATTTCTTAACATATACGTTATTGCCATGCCATGAGCTGCCATAAGTACGGTAAACTCAAAAGTAATTGGAACAAAAGCCAATAAGTTATCTAAATAAGTAAAGTTTGGTTTACCACCAATGTTCATTGGCCAATCTGTTACCATGAAAAATCTCATTCCAACAGTAGCTAACATTAAACCTGTAATTCCAAATAAAAACGCAACAATACCTAAACGTGTGTTTTTAATACCAATTATAGGATCAATACCGTGAATTGGGAATGGTGAAAATACTTCAGAAATTTTTACACCTTTTGCAACCAACATCTTTGCGCCATCTTTAAGCACATCGTCATCGTCGTACATTGCATATATTACTCTCTCTGCCATGTCCTTTTAATTAATGGTTTGAATGATTATCATCATTATGACTATGCGTATCAGGAGCATTCTTATATGATTCTCCAGAAGATTTAAGAATTGTTTTTACTTCATTTAAAGCCAATACTGGGAAGTATCTAGCAAACAATAAGAAGAAAACAAAGAATAAACCAATAGTTCCAACATAAACTCCAATATCAATATGACTTGGGTAATGCATACTCCATGCTGATGGTAAATAATCTCTGTGAAGCGATGTTACAATAATTACATAACGTTCGAACCACATACCAATATTTACAACAATTGAAATAATGAACGTAAATATTAAACTTCTTCTCAATGGTCGGAACCACATTAATTGAGGTGAAACAACATTACAGGTCATCATTGCAAAATAAGCCCACCAATAAGGTCCAGTAGCACGATTGATAAATGCGTATGCTTCATATTCAACACCAGAATACCAAGAAATGAATAATTCAGTGATATAAGCAGTTCCAACGATAGAACCTGTTACCATGATAACGATATTCATGTATTCAACATGTTTCGTATGAATATATGCTTCTAATCCCATTGCTTTTCTCATAACTAACATTAAGGTTTGTACCATGGCAAAACCAGAGAATACAGCACCAGCAACGAAGTATGGAGGAAAAATAGTAGTATGCCATCCCGGAACAATAGATGTAGCAAAGTCAAATGATACAATCGAGTGAACTGAGAATACAAGAGGAGTTGCCAAACCAGCTAACACTAAAGAAACCAATTCAAAACGATTCCAATGTTTAGCTCTACCTGACCATCCAAATGCTAAAATTGAGTACATTTTTTTTGACACAGGCTTCTTAGCTCTATCACGTATAGTAGCAAAATCTGGAATTAAACCAATATACCAGAATACTAAAGAAACAGATAAATAAG
>JBILYS010000168.1:0-4835 GCA_044377625.1 Crocinitomicaceae bacterium | reverse complement strand
TTTCAGGCCTGTTACGAAAGTACATATTGACATGGTGGAAGTTGGTAAAAAGCAATTTCTAAAAGAAAAAGACGTTTCCGAAGATGATTTAAATGTCATATTCGAATTAACCTTAAAGGATTTAACTGCTGATGGTAAGATATCAGACAAAGATTTTGTTGATCGTGCAGAGTTATTAGGTTCATTAGGTTATACAGTAATGATTTCAAATTATTTGAAGCATTATAAAATGGTCGATTATTTGGCTTCCATTACCAAGGAGAAAAGAATGGGCTTGCTTTTAGGAGTCTATAATCTGCATACGATATTTGATGAACGTTATTATGACAATTTACCAGGTGGATTGTTAGAAGCATTTGGAAGAGGATTTGGGCACAACGTAAAAATGTTTGTGTATCCAGCAATCAATGTTGACTCAGGTGAATTGTATAACCTTGAAAATTTAAAAATCCCAGAGCATTTAAATGGCTTATTGACATTTTTAAAGGACAATAATAAAATGGAAGCGATTCATGAATATGATAAAAGTCTATTACATATTATGTCTGATGATGTACTTTCAAAAATCAAAGCTGGCGGCTCAAGTTGGGAAGAAGATGTTCCTTTTGAAGTTGTAAAAGCAATTAAGTTTTATGAGTTATTTGGTTACCAAGCCAAAGTGACGGTTTAATAATTAGCTATGCCACACATAAAAAATGCATTGATCCGTTACCGAATTATAGATAGATGTATCAGAAATAAATACAAACAACATCCATCGAAAAAAGAACTTCGCGAAGCTTGCGAGGAAGCATTATATGGTTCTAGTGATGGAGCCAATATTTGTGATTCAACAATAGAAAAAGACATGTTTGCCATGAAAATGGAACATGATGCCCCAATCAAATACAGTAAAAGACATGCTGGATATTATTATGAAGACCCAGAATTTTCAATAAATGATATTCCACTTACAGAAGAAGATTTAAGTGCAATTAAATTTGCAGCGAACACGTTGATGCAATTTCGAGATGTTGACATGTTTAAACAATTTGGAAATGCTATCGATAAAATTGTAGATCGCGTTTCTATTTCTTCTAATCCTAGTGACAAAGCCTTAGAACATTTTGTGCAATTTGAAACATCAATTTCATCTGGCGGGAATGAATTTTTACCTGAATTGTTAGAAGCAATTCGCAACAATATGGTTGTCACTTTTGATTATGCTAGTTTCGTTACTGGAAAATCCAAAAACAGATCTGTTGTGCCACTTTTACTCAAAGAATACAGAAATAGGTGGTATGTGATTTCTTATGATAAATCAAAAAGTGATATAATTACATACGGATTAGACCGGTTGACCAACCTAGTAATTACTGAAGAAAGTGCCTTGAAACCGGTCGATTTTAATGCAGAGAATTATTTCAAATACTCCGTAGGGATTACAACAAATAATCAAAGCGTTCCTGAAAAAATACTCTTTAAAGCAGATAATGTTGCTGCGAAATACATCGAATCACAACCTTTTCATTTTTCTCAAAAACTATTAAAAGCCGGAAAGAACAGAACAAGTTTTGAATTAAATGTTATGATCTCCGAAGAATTGATTCGTTCGATTTTATCCTTTGCAGGAGAAATAGAAGTGCTTGAACCAAAAAAATTACGTGACATTTTAATAACGAGATTAAATCAAATGGTTGAATTATACAATTAAGTGAAAGATGAAACTACTACTTTTTTCTTTATTGTTTTCTGGTTGTTTTGCGAATGTTTTTTGTCAAAAAAAATCATTCAACGCTGAATTGAGTGAAAATTATTTGTACATCAATGATTTGTTAATAATTGATACAGAAAAAGCGAAACAAGCAATAGATTCTTTAGAGTTGGTCAACAGCATAACAGGAAATTCAAAAGCACAGCAAGAATTAAATCTCATTTCAATTGAATTTTACCGTTCTACAGGTGATTACGCTCACATGAAACATTTGTTGTTTCAAGAATTAGATAAAATTAATAATGAAACACCTTTAAGAGTTAAACTTGGATTAGATTACTTCAAGGCCGCAAATTATGGAATCGAAAATAGAAATGACAAATTTTTACCCCTATTGCAAAAAACCTTAATTGCTGCAAAAAAGAATAATTTCAGTTTTTTAGAAGCGCAGTGCTTAACGTTGTATGGTAATTATTTTGCTCGACTTGAAGATTACGAAAAAACGCAAGCATATTATATCAAAGCTCAAAATATTTATCGTTCTCTAAAAAATTTCCATCAAAACGCTTTGATAGAAATGAAAAGAGGAATTGCCTATTTCTACGAGGGAAAAACCGAAGATGCGTTGAAACTATTTCATATAGGTTTAAAATACAGCCATTCAAATCATTTAACGAAGCCCTACTGTCAGTACCTTTCTTATATCGCCGAAGCTCATTTATTCTCGGAAAATTTGGATAGCGCTTATATCTATTATTCAGCGTTTTTAAAAAGGAAAGACCAAGCTGATATTCGGGATGTTTATGAAGCATATATAGGCTTAGAACATTATTACAATTTGGTCGAAAATGTTGATTCCGCTTATCATTATTCAAAATTGGTTACGGAAGTAGACGCCTATATAAAAAGCACAATGGACAAGGCACTTGGTGATGAGTTTGAACTTGAATTCAATGAAAGAGAATACTTGAAGCGAATGAATGTGAAAAATTTAGAAGTCCAACAAGTTAAAAGCAAGAATGAAAGTCAATGGACTACGTTTACAATAATAGGGTGCATACTTACAATTTTATTAGTATATATGTTTCTATCGAATAGACAAAAAAATAAATTAAACAAGCAACTTTCAGCACAACAAGAAGCAATCATTCAAAAAAATGAGATTATTGATTCTGCTTTAAAAGAAAAGGAAATTTTATTGAAAGAAATTCATCACAGAGTAAAAAATAACCTTCAAGTTATTTCCAGTTTATTGCATCTTCAATCAAAACAATTAACTGATAAAAAGGCAATTCAAGTACTAGAAGATGGAATGGAACGAATTCAAGCGATTGCTTTAATTCACCATAAATTATATCAAAATGAAACGTTTTCGTTTATAACAATGAGTGAATATATTCCAGATTTAGTCGTCCAATTAAAGAAAACATATATTCGTGAAGATTTGAAAATTGAATCTTATTGTGAAATTGCGGATGTTAATTTGTCATTGGATGTTGCAATACCATTGGGGTTGATCATTTGTGAAATGATAACTAATTCTTTAAAACATGCATTTGAAGGAAAAAAAAGTGGTATTATCAATTTGAGTATTAAGGCAAAAGACACTAATTATTTCGAGATGATTCTTGAAGATAATGGATTAGGTATACCAGAAGATTTAAAATTTCCGGCCGAAGGTTCACTAGGAGCTGAAATTATTACTGCATTGTCTGAGCAGATTAATGGCGAATTGACAATTGAATCAAATAAAGAAGGTACAAGGTTCATTCTGATATTTCAGGACTAGCCAAATCAATAATAATTATCTTTGTAAAAAAAAGGAAATGAATATCAGTATTTCGATTTCACAGGGCGTTTGTGAATTAAAATTAAATCGTCCAACCGTATTTAATTCGTTTAACCAGGCGATGGCTTTTGAATTGCAAAAAGCCTTAGATGATGCTGAATTAAATGATGAAGTTAGAGCAATCGTAATTACCGGTGAAGGAAAAGCATTTTGTGCAGGTCAAGATTTGGCTGAAGCAATGGATCCAGAAGGGCCAGAATTACAATCAATTGTTAAAGATCATTACAACCCAATTATCGAACGCATTCGCGCAATTGAAAAACCAATTATTGCTGCCGTTAATGGAGTAGCTGCTGGCGCTGGGGCAAACATAGCATTGGCGTGTGATATTACAATTGCTAAAAAGAGTGCAAGTTTTATTCAAGCGTTTTCAAAAATAGGATTGATCCCAGACTCTGGAGGGACCTTCTTTTTACCAAGAATTATTGGAATGCAAAAAGCTTTGGCATTAATGATGACTGGAGATAAAGTTTCAGCAGAGGAAGCTGAAAGAATGAACATGATTTATAAAGCTGTAGAAGATGAAAATTTTGAACAAGAAATTCAAAATTTTGCTTTGAAAATGGCTAAAATGCCAACGAAAGGTTTTGGTCTGACAAAGAGAGCCTTGAACTTGAGCATGAATAATTCGCTAACCGAGCAATTAGAAGTCGAAGAAAAATTGCAAACAGAAGCAGGTCAAACATACGATTTCAGAGAAGGTGTAAACGCATTTTTAGAAAAACGTCAACCAGACTTTAAAGGGAAATAAAAAATCACGAATTACAAATTACAAATTACAAATTACAAATCATGGTTGTCGGAGTATTAGGAGCAGGAACAATGGGAGCTGGAATCGCACAAGTCGCAGCTCAAAATGGAAGTGAAGTTGTTTTGGTTGATTTAAACCAAGAAATGCTAACAAAAGCAGAAACCAATCTTGATAAAGTATTAGCGCGATTAGTTGAAAAAAATTCAATTTCAGAGGATGAAAAAATCAATATTCAAGGAAGAATTACCTATTCAACAGATATTCATGATTTCAAAGCGAGTAAAATTGTAATTGAAGCAATCGTTGAAAAATTGGAAGTGAAACACAGTGTTTTCCCCAATTTAGAGGCAATCGTTTCACAAGATTGTATTTTAGCAAGTAATACATCCTCATTGTCAATTGCAAGTATTGGTTCAGTTTTGAAAAATCCGTCGAGAATAATTGGCATCCATTTCTTTAATCCGGCTCCTTTGATGCCCTTAGTGGAAATCATTCCAGCTGTTCAGACTTCTGAAGCAACATTGAGTTTTTCAAAAGAATTA
>JBILYS010000017.1:0-13683 GCA_044377625.1 Crocinitomicaceae bacterium | reverse complement strand
TCATTTAAACCTTTCACCATTTTTGCTCCAGAGGAAGAGTCAGCGGTTAAAACAATTTTGTACATGTTTTTAACCGAACTAATTTCTTTTAATGATTGCAATAATTCAATTCCACCGAAAAATGGATTGTCAATATTAATCAATAAAATACCGATTTCTTTTTGTTTTAATAGTGGTAAAGCTGTATCAATGGAATCCGCGAGAAGTATATTATTCCCCCCTCCAGATAAAATTTCTTTCAGTCCTTTTTGATTTTTATGATCATCATCGATTATTAAAATGTTGATGAAACGTTCCATTGAGTTCTAATTTTAACACTAAAAATAATGAAAGAAGACTGATAAGCAATTAATATCTTATTTATTCTTGAACTAAAGAAGAAAATGATTTTTTAATGCTTCTTCAATTGAAACGGAAGTTTGGGTTAATTCTAAAATTCGTTGAATAACTCCATCAACAATAGCATCTGGACAAGAAGCACCAGATGTGATAATTACAGTTATTGGATTTTTTTTTATTGGAATGAATTCTGTCCAACTTTCCAATTCTTTGGAATGAATGTTAAATGAATTTATTGATTGAATTGAAGTGATTTCCTCTTTCGATTTAATAAAATAGGTTGGGAATTTTTGCTCCAATAATTCAACTAAATGCGTTGTATTTGAACTATTATATCCGCCTACAACAATTGCTAAGTCTGCTTCTTTTTCAAGAAGTCCGTTTGTCGCAGTTTGGTTGTCATTTGTAGCATAACACAAGGTGTCTCGCGTATCTGCAATATGGTTTTTTAAATCAGCTTCACCATATTTACGCAACATAATGCTTCTTAAATAATCAGTTATTTCTTGTGTTTCAGTTGCCAACATTGTGGTTTGATTCACAACCCCAATTTTATTTAAATCCGTTAAAGGATTAAATCCGTCCGAAAATTTGCCTTTAAAAAATGTGTAAAAATGTTCTATTGGTTCAACTCCAAGAATTATATTGCCTACGTAATGTGCTTCTTTGAGATCCTTTAATATCAAAACTGGAGCATTTTCTTTACTATGTGAAAACGTAGCACGCGTTTCTTCATGGTTGTATTTGCCGTGGATGATGACTGTGTGCAGATCAACGCCTAATCGTTCTGACCTGTTCCATACTTTTTCAACAAAGGGGCAAGTGGTATTGTAGCGTTTTACATCAATACCGATTGTTGATAATATTGACTCAATTTCAACTGTTGTTCCAAATGCTGGTATAATAACAATGTCATCTGATGCGAGACTTTCCCAAGGAATTAATTGAGTTCCATCTGTATCTTGAATAAATTGTATTCCATAACTTGTTAGGTCATTATTAACAGCTGGGTTATGAATCATTTGACTCAACAAGAAAATTCGTTTGTCAGGATTCTCTTGGATTGCTTTGTACGAAATTTCTATTGCGTTTTCTACGCCATAACAAAATCCAAAATGTCTGGAGATATAAAATTTGATTGTTCCAAAATCAAGTAAACTTGGTGTAAAATCTTTTTTTCGTGGATCTTCAATTTTCCGTTTTTCTTTCACCTTGCTGATGATAGGGGAGCGATAAAATTCTGGAATTTCGAATTGCTTCATGGTGTAAAATATTCTACAAATATAACACCTCAGTTTTATAATTGTTTCATGCAAAAAAGAAAGGCTGTCATTTCTGACAGCCTTTACATCTACAGGGCAATATTCATGTCCTTATTATATTTGACTTTATAATTGAAATTAAACAATTTTGTTTCTTTGGTTTTTAAATCGAGTTTCCATTCAATTATACCAGTCAGTGGATCCAAATTGCCTTTTCCTAAATCAACGGATTCAATAGTAATGTCAGCATTGGTTGTAATAGGAATTTGATCTTGAATTATTAAATCGATGCCCGTTGCTTTCAAATTCTTTATTTCTATCGAATAAGCCATCGTTTTCTCAATTTTATCTCCTATAATTTTATCCTTACAATCTTTTTTAACAAGTAATCTTTTGATTACAATGTTTGGATCTCTTCCTAGACTTAAATACATCGTGTCTTGCATAGTAGTTGGATCAATATACGTTTCACCAATATAACTGCCATCAAAGAAGATGTTTGCTTGCGCAGGCACTAATCCTAGCTCGTCTAATTTTGAAAGTTCTGCAACAAGGTAGACAGAGTTGTCCATTTTTGGAACACTGTAGTATTTGTAGTTAGCATCCAAATCGGCTACTTTTATTAAGACCATGTGTTGCTCATTATTCGATTTAATTGAATAAGGTAGATCAATATGGAATTCCATTGAAGTCAATTGACGTATCGTTGAAACGAACTGATCGGATGTTACACCAATTACAGATAATTCTTCTTCAGTTGCAATTGAATTGGAATAAGCATAACCTTTTGTATCCATTTCTTTCTTCATGGCAGATTGTGGCGTATTGTTGTTGTAGCCATCATTTCGATAGGTGTAATAATCAATATACCAAGGATGTAAAGTTGGTTTTGTCTTATTTTGATAAGGATTATTAGTTGAGATATTAAGTTTGATATTATCCCAATCTAATCCTGAATTTTGGAAAACTTGCGCTTTATAAGTGAGATTTATTTTTGATGTTAAACCATCGCTTCTCAAATCATACATTGGAACCCAACCAGCATTGGCGACCAGATAAGAAATACTCATTTTTCCGGCTACAATCTCTTTAGATGATACGGTAACAGTAATTCTATGTATCGGGCCTTGGTCTTTTGGATCCATGCCATTGCTGCTTTGATGTTGTCTTAACTTTAGAAGGCGTTCATCCATTCCGCGTTTCTTTTCTAATTTGTCGGCTTTTTTTCTATTCAAAACCTGCAATTTTTTATTGATTTCAGTCATTTTGATTGTATAATAATCAATTGCTTGTTTCAATAAATTGATAGAATCGTTTACTTTTCCTTGACCACGAATCGCTCCATTGTTGGCAAGAATGTTTTTGGAAGCATTCATGACATCAATTTCGTCTTGAATATCTTGAATGTCATACCCTAAATACTTCAAAGAATCCTCTAATAAATAAATATCTTTTCTGATTTTCAAGGGTAAACCTTCTAAACTTATTTCTTCTGGTTTAGGATAAAACAAGGAATATTTTGAATCGATAATAACAACACTTCCTGTTGCTTTTACTTGTAAGCTATTCGCATCAATAAATGGGCTTATTCCTTCAATTATAACTTCTGTAATTCCAGGTTTAACGGAATAAGATGCTTTTTGAAATAGTTGAGCTCCTTGAGCATAAACTGTTACTTCTGAAATTGTTGATTTGATAATTTCTTTATCGTTTGCACGAGCTTGAAACAACATCAACATAATTACTACAATACTGGATATCTTTTTCATGATTATTTTTTTTGGCAGTACAAGAACATAAAACTTACGTTCAAAATAGTATCAAAAAATCATGAAATTTATGAGCGAAAAATTATTTCCCTCTTTAAATCAGTGCTTTAATCTCCAGAATAATTCGTTCAGCCAAATCGTTCGCCATTTGCTCATTTTGACTTTCAGAATAAATACGAATGATTGGTTCCGTATTACTTTTTCTTAAATGAACCCATTCTTTGCCAATATAGATTTTAACGCCATCCGTGGTATCAACTTCCTCATGTGCATAATTCAAAGTCATATGCAATAACAATTGGTCCACATCAATTTCTGGAGTCAATTCAATTTTATTTTTTGAAATCGTATATTTTGGATAACTGTCTCTTAACGCTGAAACAGACATTTTTTTATGTGCTAAATGACTTAAAAACAAAGCAATTCCAACTAGTGAATCACGACCATAATGCAAATCAGGATAAATTACACCGCCATTTCCTTCTCCGCCGATTACAGCATTCGTTTCTTTCATTTTTGTTACCACATTCACTTCACCAACAGCAGCTGCTGAATAAACTTGACCTCTTTCTTCTGTGATATCTCGTAAAGCACGTGTAGATGATAAATTGGAAACTGTTGCACCAGGAGTGTGGGTTAACACATAGTCAGCAACAGCCACTAATGTATATTCTTCACCAAACATGGACCCATCTTCACACACAAGAGCCAAGCGGTCAACATCTGGATCTACCGTGATTCCAACATCTCCACCAACTTCTTTGATTTTATCAGAAAGGTCCGTTAAATGTTCTGGCAGTGGCTCTGGATTATGCGGGAAATGACCTGTTGGTTCACAATACAATTCAGTGATTTTATTTATGCCTAATGCTTTTAATAAAGCTGGGACGAAGATTCCGCCAGTTGAATTTACTGCATCGACTACAACTGAGAGATTAGCAGCCTCAATCGCTTTTTTATCAACAAGAGGTAAGGCTAAAATCGCATCAATGTGTTTTTGCATGTATGAATCATCCAAGCTTACTTTTCCTAAGTCATCCACTTCTGCGAAATCAAAACTTTCTGATTCAGCAATTGCTAAAACTTCTATTCCGTCATTTCCAGAAATAAATTCACCTTTTTCATTCAGTAACTTTAACGCATTCCACTGTTTAGGATTGTGACTAGCAGTCAAAATGATTCCACCTTGTGCGTGTTCCATTGTCACAGCAACTTCAACGGTTGGAGTAGTGGATAAACCTAAATTTACAACATCAATTCCCAATCCTACCAATGTTGAAATAACCAAATCAGAAATCATTTGACCTGAAATTCTTGCGTCTCGACCAATAACAACTTTGATTTTCTGAGAACCATTTCTGTTCTTCAACCAAGTGCCATAAGCAGCGGCAAATTTAACAGTATCAATAGGTGTTAATCCTTGATCAACTTTTCCACCTATCGTTCCTCTGATTCCTGAGATAGATTTTATTAATGTCATTTTATAGTTGCTAATTACAAGTTATTAGTTGCTAATTACAAATCACGAATTACAAATCACGAATTACAAATCACGAATTATGAATTACTGCCCGTAACCAATTTTATCGGTCGTTGTAAACTGTTTTTTCAAATCAATCATTTTCATACAGGCGATTGCACATTCAATTCCTTTGTTTCCATGAATTCCACCCGAACGGTCAATCGATTGTTGCATATTATCATCAGTCAGAAGACAAAAAGCAACGGGAATATTGTATTTAAGATTCACATCTTTGATTCCTTGGGTTGCACCGTCACAAACAAAATCAAAATGCTTGGTTTCACCTTTGATAACAACACCTATTGCTACAACTCCGTCAATTTTGCCATATTCACACATGTATTGAGCTCCTAAAGGCAATTCAAATGCTCCTGGAACAAAACGTACATGAATATTTTCTTCTTTAACTCCGTTTTCTAAAAATGCTTCTTTGGCACCTTTTAAAAGATTCAAAGTGATTGAATCGTTCCATTCAGAAACAACAATGCCGACTTTAAAATCGGCACCATTTGGAACAAAGTCCTTATTGTATTCTGACAAATTGCGTAACGCAGTAGCCATTATTTTTTTGTTGTTTTGTTAGATGCTCTAGCAATATATTTTTCAATTCCTTTTTGACTTGCAAAAGAAGAATAATCATCTTTAATTGTTGTGTAACATTCAACAGCTTTTTCGAAATCTTTCACTTTTTCGGCACAAAGACCAGCCTTCATAAGGTACATTGGTGTCGTCATCTCATTTTCGTTGATTCCAGCTGCCTCCAAATACAACGTTCCAGCTTTTTCGTAATCTTTCAATTCTGAATGACAATCTCCTTGTAAACCAACAGCCATTGATGAAACATACGTGTCAGTAACATCAACACTCTCTAATTCTGTTAATGCTTTTTTGAATTGACCTTTCACCATATATTGACGAGCTAAAATGAACTGAGCATTTTCTCCACCAATTTTACCATCGTATTTTTTAACAATAGGTTTTAATTCTTCGATAGCCGCATCTGTTGAATCTTTGGCAGCATAATTTAATCCAACCCAATAAGCGTCTTTTGATTTTTCATTTGCTGGTTTCCACATAAACTGCACGTATGCGAAATAACCGATTACTAAAACAAGGATTCCTCCTCCGATATAAGATACCAAACGAGCATTCTTGTTTGATTCAAATTTTTTCTTTAATTCTTGTACTGAGAAATTTTCTAACATATAAAAGCATATTAAGCCGTGCAAAAATAGTTTTTTTTTTTATTATTTAAACGTAAGTTTTCAACAAGATACTACTTAAATGTCTTTTACATTTCAAAATCCTTTTCTTTCGGATGACCAAAAAATGAACTAAATTTGTTGCAATGCATTTAAAATCCATCCATTTAATCAATTTCAAGAATTACGAAGAGGCTGAAATAGCGCTATCTTCCAATGTTAATTGCTTTGTAGGAATGAATGGTTCTGGCAAAACAAATATTTTAGATGCAGTTCATTATTTGAGTTTGTGTAAATCATACATGAATGTTTTGGACCGACAAAATATTCGATTTGACCAACAATTTTTTGCAATTCAAGGAATTTGGCATAAAGAAGAACAAGAAATTACTATTCATTGTGCTGTAAAAGCTGGTGCTAAGAAAGTTTTCAAAAGAAATAAAAAGGAATACGAAAAATTAGCAGATCATATCGGCCAATTTCCAGCAGTTATGATTTCGCCTTATGATAGAGATCTAATTTCTGAAGGAAGTGAATTGAGACGTAAATGGATGGATGGGATTATTTCTCAGTTTGACAGACATTATTTAGACGACATTCAGAAATATGGAAAAATACTAGATCAGCGAAATGCTCTTTTGAAAAATATGTATGAGCAACGATTATTTGATCGCGAATCCATTGAGGTTTGGAATGATCAAATGTCGCGTATTGGATCCGCAATTCATCAAAAAAGAAAGCAATTCTTGGAGGAATTTATTCCAGTATTTCAAGAACGTTATAATTATATCGGACTAGAAGAGGAAGAGGTTCATTTAGAGTACCGTTCTCAATTAAATGAAATGAGTTTTGATGATTTGTTAAAAGCATTCGAAAAGAAAGACGCAATCACGCATTATTCAAATGGCGGGACACATAAAGATGATTTATTGTTCACTATTAAAGGTCACCCAATCAAGAAATTTGGATCACAAGGTCAACAGAAATCGTTTATTATTGCATTACGTTTGGCACAATACGATTGGTTAAAAAAACAGTTGAATGTCAATCCAGTTTTGTTGTTAGACGATATTTTTGATAAATTAGATCAAATTCGTGTTAAGAAATTATTGAATTTAGTTTCGAATAATTATTTCGGTCAAGTTTTGGTAACTGATACAGATGAAGAACGGTTAAGAGCGATTTTTCAAACTGGAGATTTTGAAAGTAAAATGTTTAAAGTCGAACAAGGATTAGTTTCCGAATTACCAATAATTATAAATCAATCAGTTTAATTATGGACGAAAGAAAAAGAAGTTCGAATGAAACACCTCTTAAAGATGTGATTGAAAAGTTGATGAAAGCGTATCGTCTGGATGGTAAAATGAAAGAACTTGATATTATTGACGCATGGCCAGAAATGATGGGAATTGCAGTAAGTAATAGAACTAAAAATATTACGATTAAAAATAAAACCTTGTTCCTAACAATGGATTCAGCTGTGATGCGTGACGAATTATTGCATGGAAAACAGATAATTATACAGCGAATCAACGAAAAAGCAGGTTGTGAATTGATAAATGATGTTTGGTTCGGTTAAATGAGACAAAAGACATTAAGACAAAAGACCGCTGCGCTAAAAGACTTTTTAATTTTCCCATGAATAAAGTCCTTTGTCTTTTTGTCCTGAAGCGAAGCGGTCTTTTGTCTTATTTGACAAAATTTAACATTCCATTCATCTCATTATCACTATATTTGACGCCTTATGAAAAAAATAATTCTTCTTTTTAGCTTATTCTTAAGCGTGCAATTTATTGGTCTTTCACAAATTACAGCTGTAAAAGGGAAAGCTGACTACAATTTTTGGATTGCATTGCCATCTGATAGTGTTCTTAAAACAAATCCACCAATATTAATTTTCTTACATGGAAAAAGTTTATCTGGTTCTGATATGAATTTGGTAAAGAAATATGGTGTGATCCATGAAATGGAAAAAGGACGAAAAATTGGAGCAATTGTCATAGCACCTCAAGTTCCAGCAGGAAAATCATGGGAGCCGAAGAAAGTTTTAGATGTGTTACAATACGTTCAAAGTCAATACAAAACGGATACGAACCGTGTGTATGTTGCTGGAATGAGTTTAGGTGGTTATGGTACATTGCATTTCGCTGGAGCTTATCCGGAAATCGTAACTGCAGCTGTTGCCTTGTGCGGTGGTGGAAACGTAAAAGACGCTGGAAATTTATCAGAAGTACCTTTATGGATTCAACATGGAAATCTTGATAATGCCGTTCCAATTTCTGAATCAGAAAAGATTGTCAAAGCAATTAAGGATTGTAATGGAGGAGAAAATTTAACGTACACTGTCGTTAAAGGAGCCAATCATGGTGACTTAGAAAAAGTTTTCCGAACAGATGAAATGTACAATTGGTTGTTTCAATTCTCTAATGCAGTTGAAACGATAACGGAGGAGAAGAAATAGTTAGTAGTTGGTAGTTGCTAATTACAAGTTGCGAGTTACTAGTTTTTGAACCACGATGATTTATTGTATTTCTAAACAATTTTTACCAAGTAATTTTTTCAATTAGCAATTAGCAACTAGCAACTAGCAACTTTATTTAACTAGCAATTCGCAACTCTCATTCAATGTGATTCGGAGGTAAAATCGTTTCAATTTTCGTTGCACGATCGTGTAAAACAATACTTCCCGTAACACCAACATTTAATGATGAATTTCCAGGTAACTTGATGAGGAAATGACATTTGTCTCTCACTTCTTGCGGTAAACCGTCATTTTCAGCTCCCAATAAATAAATCGCTCTTTTTGGATGTTGAAATTCGTGTAAAAATTCTGCTTTATCATCGATTTCAATTCCTACAAGTCTGCAATCGTAGGGAATATTATTCAATAAATCATCGAACGACTTGTAATGGAATAAAGGAATTCTCGACCAAGAACGCAAAACGTCTGAACTTTGTTTCTTGTATTTATGATCTACTGTAAAGATGTATGCCGCACCTAAAATATAGGCAGATCGCCATAACGTTCCTAAGTTGTGTTCTGTTTTGCCTCGGAATACGCCAATGGCACAATATCCGGCTTTGTTAATTGTTTTCACAGCACAAAAGTGCGAATTTTCTTTAGTACAACAATCATTTTATCCATCTTTGCAAAAAAGGTTTTCATGGATTTTATTGATCAAAAATTAGATACGTACGTTTGCGAACATTCAGAAAATGAATCAGATTTATTGAATGAATTAAACCGTCAAACAAATCTAACGGTATTGCAACCACGTATGTTAAGTGGCCATTTTCAAGGACGTGTTTTGAGCATGCTGTCTCACATGATTAAACCGAATAGAATTTTAGAAATTGGAACATATACAGGCTATTCAGCACTTTGTTTGGCAGAAGGTTTAACTGGAAACGGCAAGTTAATTACGATTGATATCAACGAAGAATTAGAAGATATTACTAGAGAATATATTCAAAAAGCGAAGATGGAGAATGTGATTGACTATGTGATTGGAAATGCAATGGAAATTATTCCAACGCTTTCTGAAGAATTTGATATCGTGTTCATTGATGCGGATAAATCCAATTATTGCAATTATTACAAATTGGTTTTTGACAAAGTAAAAAAAGGTGGTTATATCATTGCGGACAATGTGTTGTGGTCTGGAAAAGTATTGGATGAATATGATTCATTAGATGCAGATACGAAAGTGATTGTTGATTACAATAAAATGATTCACGACGATTCACGTGTTCAAGAGGTGTTATTGCCCATTCGAGATGGTCTAATGATCGCGAGGAAACTATGAGCGAGGAGTGCTTGAGCGATGCAATGAGCTTATCGAATTGTGAGGAGCGGATGTTAGAAATAGTATTTCAAGATGAATCCCTAGTTGCGATTAATAAACCGCATGGATTATTGGTTCACCGTTCGCCAATTGCTGCAGATGCAAGTGAATTTGCCATCCAACTCTTACGTGATCAAATTTCACAAAAGGTATTTCCTGTTCACCGATTGGATCGAAAAACAAGTGGCGTTCTATTATTTGCATTGAATGATGAGGTGAATCGTTTGATGCAAGAAGCTTTTATGAATAAAAAGGTAGACAAAAAATACTTAGCGCTTGTTCGTGGTTTTACACCTGAAACAGGAACGATTGATTACGCCTTAACCAATGATGATGGAAAAACACAAGATGCCAAAACACATTATAAGACCATAGAAACTTTTGATATCCCAGTTCCGTTTGGTAAACAACTTTCTTCGCGTTATTCATTGGTTGAAGTTACTCCAGAAACGGGTCGCATGCATCAAATCAGAAAACATTTCGCTCATATTTTTCATCCAATCATTGGAGACAGACCTCATGGATGCAACAAGCAGAATAAGTTGTTTTTAGAAAAATGGGAAATGAATAAAATGTTGTTACATGCACAAGAAATTAGTTTTATTCATCCAATTTCGAATAAAACGATTAGAATTCAAGCGGAAATGCATGAGGATTTTAAAAGGGTTTTAGGTTTTTTTAGAAATTATTGAATTACCACACTTGACATCTTAATATCAATTGATTACTATTTAATCAAAAAAATGTTTGATTTTTAATCTTTTTTTACTATCTTCAAGTAAAGATTGAAAGATGAAGAAAGAAATTGGAGTTAATGGGTTAGTCATTAAACTAAGAAAAGAAAAAGGAGTTGAATTTATTTCGTTAACCGATATTGCCAGAAAAAAGAATCCTCTTGAACCAAAGGATGTTGTTAAAAACTGGTTAAGATCAAAATCAACGATTGAATTTCTCGGATTATGGGAAAAGATAAATAATCCAGAATTTAAAGGGGTCGAAATCGACCCCTTATTATTTCAAGCAGGTAGTAATTCTTTTACGTTATCTCCATCAAAATGGGTTGAATCAACCAATGCAATAGGAATAGTAACAAGTGCAGGTAAGTATGGGGGCACTTTCGCTCATACTGAAATTGCTTTGGAATTTGCATCTTGGATTTCGCCAGAATTTAAATTGTATTTAATAACAGAAATCAAGCGGCTCAAAGAAATAGAATCAAATCAACATAGTCTTAACTGGTCAGTTCAGCGCACCATTTCTAAGATTAATTATAAAATCCAGACGGATTCTATCAGGGACAATTTGATTCCGAAATCGCTGACAAGAAAAGAATCAACAATCATTTACGCAAGTGAAGCTGATTTATTAAATGTTGCATTGTTCGGAATAACTGCACAACAATGGAAAAATAAGAATCCAAAAGCCGAAGGAAATATAAGAGATGTTGCAACCCTCGAACAACTTGTCGTATTGAGTAATATGGAAAGTATTAATGCATTACTAATTCAACAAGTTGTTCCATCACCTGAACGAATAATACAATTAAACCAAGTAGCAATAATGCAAATGAAATCAATTATGGGCGTCAATACTTTAAAGAAATTAAATAATCTTTAAATTGTTCTATATAACAAAAAAATCTAGTTGCAAATTAAAATGTGTTCAGAAATCCCAAATTTATTTGGTCACTGAGCTATTTGGTCACTGAGCTTGTCGAAGTGCCGAATCTAAACCAGCCCCGCAATAAACAAGCCTCCCAGCACAAACAACATCACACCAACAATTTTTTGAATTCCTTTCATCGTTGTTTTTTTGACCAATTGTTTCCCGAAATAAGTTCCAAGAAATGCAAAGACAATTCCCACAAGCAGCAAACTTTTGTTATTATTCAATACAGTGAAATTAAACGTTTCGTAATACACGAATAAGCGTGCAAGGTCAATCAATAAGGCAATTGCGTTTGAAGTCCCAATAAACTCGTCTTTTGTCAAGCCAGATTTATTCAAGAAAGCTGATCTAAAAGCACCTTGATGTCCAGAAATTCCGCCAAAAAAACCGCTCAACACGCCACCAATTGGAATCCATTGCGCTTTGATTTTTAAGTTTGAGAAACGCGGATCTAAATCAAACCAAGCGAAAAAGATCATTAACGAACCAATTACGACTTTCAAAAGTGTTATTTCGATTGCTTTATCTCCAATAGAATAGGAGTGAAGGGGTTCAACGTTTCCAATTAATCCTAGACAATAAGCACCAACAGTTGCGAAAATAACAGCAGGAAAACCAAAACGAAATAGAACAGGTAAATTAATGTGTTTGTATACTAAACCAAATTTGAACAGATTATTCGATAAATGAACAATGGCCGTAGCTCCAATTGCAACTGGTAATGGAAAGAAAATACTGAAAACGGGTAACATCAATGTTCCAAGTCCAAAGCCAGAGAAGAAGGTTAATCCCGCACCAATTAAGACTGTTAACGCAACAATGAAATAGTCCATTTGAATTCTTTTTTACAAAAAAACATAAATTTCAACTAGCATTTGTCATGTAAGCAGTATTTTCATCATCAAATTAAAGAATATGATTGATTTCCGAAGTGATACTGTGACTAAACCATCAAAAGAAATGATGGATGCAATGTTCTCTGCACCTGTTGGTGACGATGTTTTTTCTGAAGACCCAACTGTCAATGAATTACAACAATTTGCGGCTAAGATGTTTGGTAAAGAAGACGCTTTGTTTTGCAGTTCAGGAACACAAACCAATCAAATTGCAATCAATGTGCATGTGCAACCAGGAGCCGAAGTTATTTGTCACGAAGAAAGTCATATTTACAAATACGAAGGTGGAGGAATTGCTAAAAATTCAGGTGCTTCAGTTAGACTATTACAAGGAGATCGTGGACGTTTAACAGCTGATGCTATTGCGAAATGGGTAAATCCAGATGATGTTCATTTTCCAACAACCCAATTAGTGAGTTTGGAAGATACAGCGAATAGAGGAGGTGGAGCAATTTATAATTTTGAGGAAATTCAAAAAATCAAAAAGTTCTGTGTTGCCAATAATTTGCCCTTACACCTTGACGGAGCGCGTTTAATGAATGCTTTGGTAGAAACGAAAATCGATCCTAAAGCATATGCTGCTGAGTTCGATTCCATTTCATTGTGTTTATCCAAAGGATTAGGAGCGCCTGTCGGTTCAGTTTTGATTGGAACGAAAGATTTTATCAAGAAGGCGAGACGTGTGCGCAAGGTTTTTGGGGGTGGAATGCGTCAGGCAGGAATTATCGCAGCTGGCGGTTTGTATGCATTGAAAAACAATGTTGATCGCTTGTTGATTGACCATCAAAATGCTCAGCAATTAGAACGGACTCTGAATCAATTAAACTGGGTGAAAGAAGTTATTTCTGTTGAAACGAATATTGTTGTTGTCATTTTAAATAACCCTTCAAAACGGGATGAAATTATTTCAAAATTAGCAGAACAAGGAATTCGTGTTATGGCTTTCGGAGAAGGAATGTTGCGCTTGGTAACGCATTTAGATGTGTTTTCGAATGAAATCGATCAAACATGTGATAAATTAGGAAAAATATAAATAATCAAAAGGCTTTATTATAAACCTTTTGATTAGTCAATTATCGTACTAATTGAAAAAACGTATGTCCTTCTTTAATTGTTGTGTCCAAGCCAACAACTTTATACTTAATGAAATACGTACCTTCTAAGGCTTCCGTTCCTTTTA
>JBILYS010000166.1:0-4918 GCA_044377625.1 Crocinitomicaceae bacterium | reverse complement strand
AGGATACAATTTATGCCGTTCAGATGAATGACCGAGTAATGTTGTATTTGGAAGAGTCTTATTTAAAAGGAACTCAACAATTTTTAAAGAAGAAAAAAGATATTTATAAGCTTGTCTTACAGGGAGATTTAATTCTCATCGAAGAAAATGAATATTATATGTTGGATACGATGTGGTATAGTTATCCTTATTTAATTCCTCCTGCAAAAGATTTCTTAGATGAATTAGGTCAACGCTTTCAATTGAAACTTGAAAATACAGGATTGGAATGTACGCAGTTTATTTTAACATCTATGTTGCGTACTACGAATTCTGTTGCACGGCTGAGAAAATGGAATCGAAACTCAATTAGAAATAGTGCGCATTTGCACGGTACAACATTCGATGTTTCTTATCGGTCATTTAAAAATGCAAGAACTTTAACCACTGCAGAAAATCTTTATCTCGGTGATGTTTTAGCTAAAACATTATGGGAGCTTAGAAATGAAAAGAAATGCTGGACAACCTATGAAACTTGGCAAACATGCTTTCATGTTGTTGTAAGGTGATGCTAAATCAAAGGAAGAGAAAGTCAAGACATCTAGAAGTGATTCTTTAAATCAATTAGAATTTGTTAATAGTAAAGGTTAAAAGCAATATTTCTTTTTTATTAGTTAATTCTAAAGCAAAAAAAATCCCGTTAGTCAATTGACTAACGGGA
Source organism: Crocinitomicaceae bacterium (assembly GCA_044377625.1). GTDB lineage: Bacteria > Bacteroidota > Bacteroidia > Flavobacteriales_D > Crocinitomicaceae > M0103. The sequence continues at coordinate 4,218 of JBILYS010000166.1, read as the reverse complement.
TTTTATATTTAAGAAGATTGTCTCTTATTTTACAATTCCAGAGAATTCAGCATTTTCAAAATACTTCAAGAACTCTCTATCTTTAGCAGCTTTCGCTTTCATTGCTCCATCTTTTCCGAATGAGCTTTTCAAGTTACTAACGATTGCATCCAATTTATCTTGACGTGCAGCAGCAACAGCTTTCAAGTAAAAACCTTGAGCGCTTTCTTTGTCAGCTGAAGCATCAACAGTCTTAACAGCAACATCAGCTGAACCATTTAACATTTGAGCCAATGCTTTGTTGAAAGAGTTGTCAGATCCAAAGTTAGAAACAGCATCAGCATATTTACCATCTTGGATATTTAAAATCCCCATGTTGTAATTAACCTCAGAACCAGCTCCTTTAGCTTGACCTAATAATTGCTTAGCTTTTACTCTGTCTCCAGAAGCTCCAGCGATTGCAGCCAAGTTGTTTTTAGAAATTGCATTATCTTTTAAGCTATTAGCTTTCTCGAAGTGCGTTTTAGCTTCAGACATTTTGTTTTGCATGTATAAAACTGCACCAACGTTGTTGTGAGTTCTATAATCAGAACCAAAGTTCTTCATTGCAACATTGTATAAACGTAATTTCTCGTTTAAGTCATTTGTTAACGTTGCAGTAAATAACAACTCTTCTAACGTTAATGAATCTGGAGTAGCCATAGAAACAGCTTTCAATTCTTCATCTGAATAACCAGTTAAGTCATAAACTGTAACAATTTCAGAACGACGTAACAATGGGAAAATTTTCTTATCCAATTCAGTGAATGTTTTACCCATATTACGCATTTCAGCTTCGCGTGTTTTTGGATCAGCATTCATTTCGATTACACGAATAACAAGATTTTTCTCGTCTTCATTGATCAATGTTGAAGCTTGCAATTCTCTTTTGAATCCTTCGTAATCCTCACCACGACCGTTCAAGCTATAAACTTCAGTTTGACCTTTGTCATTCTTAGCTTTTTTCGCAAGATCCATAGAAACTTTTTTACCAGCTTCAGCACGTTCAGTTGATAAAGAATTATTCTTATCTTCTTCACCTTCTGGAGATGCATAACCAACTACATTGATTGTTTTAATAGCAATCTTTGGGTTTGATTGAGCAGCAGCTAACCATTTTGAGAAATCAACAATGTCCTTGTCTTTTAACTCATTTGGTTTAACAACTGACTTACCTTTATCGTAATTGATTTGTGCCATATAAGACTTCTCATTCACTCTTTTGAATTCGTCTTTAGCTAAAATTACTTTAAAGTCTTTGTTAACCATAAATGGAGTAATGATTGTTGCATCAGCGATTTTTGTATCAGTGAATTGACCTTCTTTCTCTTTATCTCCTTTATATACTTTTCCAGTAACCATTAAATCAGCATTCTCAAACTCTGGTTTGTAAGCGATATAATCTTCATATACCATTTTACCACCTGGCTTGTATTGAATAACAGAACCGTTACCAGTAGCTTTTTCACCTAAAACTGTAACAGTTTTTAATGCTACACTACCTAACATTGGAGTGATTTCAGCTTTCGCCTTTTTCTTGATTCCTTTTTCAGGGAAAGTAACATCAACTTTCACACGAACAGAGTCTCCATGCATCTCTAATGGATTTGGAGTAACTTTGTATTCTAAATCTTTAAGGAGGTCGCAACTAGTTGCAAAAGAACCGGCAATAGCTATAAGCGCTAAACCTTTAATGCTTGGGTTTTTCATATGCTTTTTTTATTTTTTTTTCAAATATCACGACAATATTAAACAAATAAATTGTGTTAAAAAATAATTTCACGAATAAATGTTAAATATTTAGTAACAATTTAACTTTGACTAATTTACTGTTGTCAGTGCATTTATCGAGTAATTGTTTAATTGTCAAAGATGTTTTTGGGTCTACAAATTGACTATTCAAATCATTCAATGGTAATAAAACAAATAATCTATCACGGAAACTTGCGTGAGGCACCGTTAATTTATCAGCATTTATTGTTTCTCGATTATAAAAAATGATATCAATATCTATTATTCTTGAAATATATCCTTGGTTTTGACTCCTAATTCTTCCAGCATCTATTTCAATTGCTTGAAGTATTTCTAAAATTTGAAATGCACTCTTTGAGCTTTCAATTTGCACGCAAACATTTAAAAATAGTTCGGTCGAAGCAAATCCTATTGGTTCCGTCTCGTAAATTGGTGAAATGGCCATTATTTTACCAATCTGATTCGAAATTTCTGAAACGGCATTTTGAAGATTGAAATAGCGATCACCAAGATTACTACCAAGACTTAAAAAAACAGAATTTATTAGTTCCATTCAAAAGAGTTGACCAATTTTAATAAGTCTATTTTTAAGTAATCTAAAGTTGGTTTAAGTGAATCGTAGTTTGGACGCGTATTAAAGTATACAACGCCACTGACAAATTTAGATGTTGAATCAGTTAAATAAAATTGAAACGGTGATGCAACATCTCCCTGTAATTCGAAAAAAGTGCCGTATACTTTCTTATTTGGAAAAATTAGTTGTTGATCTTCTATCGCGGTAGCTTTAAGTTTATGCTCATCAACTTTGTCATTCGCGAAATTAATATACGTTGCAACGGGTTCAACCATGCTGATAAAGGAAAAATGAATTACACCATTTAACGGGCCAAGATCGATGTCTTTGTGGCAAGTTAGACCAACTGAATCATTGACATTTTTTATTGTAAAAAGAGTAGATGATTGGAAATGATAACCGCATTGGCTTTGGTATTCTTTATAAGCATGTTCTGGTAAATCAAGACGTAAATAGGTTGGTGGCTTTGGAATGTTTAATTCGGAATTACCGCAACCTGCAACAATAAGAAGTAGTATCAACGAAATTTTTCTCATGAATTTTAATTTTGGTCTAATAGTTTTGCTTTAATCGATTTTATCCTTCGCTTATCAGAAGATTCAACAATTAATTTGATGGAGTCAAAAATAATAAATTCATTGTTTTTTAAAATCCTGCCTTCTTGCTCAAGAATGAAACCTCCCAATGTTTCCGAATCTCCTTTTTGATTTTCAAAAACTTTCCCATCGATATTTATAATTTTGTAAAAATCAACAAGTGTTGTTCGTCCCTCAAATAAATAGGTTGATTCATCTATTTTTTTGTAATCAATCTCGTCATCATCGAACTCATCAGTAATATCACCAACGATTTCTTCTAAAATATCCTCTAAAGTCACTACACCACCGGCTCCGCCATATTCGTCTACTACTATTGCCATGTGCATTTTTTTAATTTGAAATTCTTTTAATAGATCGTCAATTTTTTTGTTCTCAGGAACGAAAAAAGGTTTCCGTATTAATTCTTTCCAATTAAAATCAATTGGTTTTGTTAGATGAGGCAATAAGTCTTTGATATACAAAATACCAATCACATTGTCGAATGAGTCTGTATAAACAGGGATTCTCGAATATCCAGATTCTAATATTTGCGCTAGGACTGTGTTATATTGTAATGTTTCATCAAATGCTATAACATCTAATCTAGATTTCATTACTTGGCAAGCTTCTGTATTTCCAAATTTTACAATTCCCTCAAGGATTTTATGTTCTTCGTCAGAGGAACTTTCTTCCTTCGTTAATGCTAGAGCTTGTTCTAAATCATTCGTGGTTATTTTTATATTTTTCTTTTTTAATCTTTTATGAATAATATTTGTTCCATTAACCAATAATCTTTTTAACCATGATAACGGTGGAATTGATTTAATTGTATTAATTGGTAAAGACATCCATTTAGCAAAGACAAAAGAATTTTTCGAAGCATAAATTTTAGGCACAACTTCACCGAACATTAGTAGAGTAAAGGTGATTACAATAATTTCAATTATAAATCGAAATGTTTCATTTCCTGCTGCTGGTGGGTATATGTCGTTGAGTAATGAACTGGATAATATAACAACACCAACATTCACGAAATTATTAGTAATAAGCAATGTTGCCAATAATTCTTTTGGATTCTCTAAAAGTTTTAAAACAGTTTTGGATGTTTTACTTTCATCATTTTTTAATTGGTCTTTTTCTGTTGGACTTAATGAGAAAAAGGCTGCTTCAGATCCAGATGCCAGGGCAGATAAAAACAAAAGAACGCCTAGGACTATAAAGCTGATAATTGTACTTGAAAGACTAAATCCTGCCATGACAGCTGTCTGTGAAGATTCAATGCTAGTTATCTCAGTT
>JBILYS010000165.1:0-4922 GCA_044377625.1 Crocinitomicaceae bacterium | reverse complement strand
GGTGCAACGTACACGTGAACTTGGAGGAATGACCTTCATTGATTTACGGGATCGTTATGGTATTACACAATTGGCATTGAATTTAGAGGATAATGCTGACTTGTTTGCTCAAGCAAGTAAATTAGGACGTGAATTTGTTTTGCAAGCGAAAGGAATTGTAGTTGAGCGTTCGAGTAAGAATAAAAATATGCCGACAGGTGAAATTGAAATAGTTGTTTCAACATTAACAGTTTTAAATAGCGCTAAATTACCTCCTTTTACAATTGAAGATGAAACGGATGGTGGTGATGAATTACGCATGCAATACCGGTATTTGGATTTAAGAAGAAATCCAATGCAAGAAAAATTGCGTTTGCGAAATAAAGTTGCGCTTCAAACAAGAATTTATTTAGATTCTCAAGATTTCTTGGATATTGAAACGCCTTTCCTTATAAAATCTACTCCAGAAGGGGCAAGAGATTTTGTGGTGCCAAGCCGCATGAATGAAGGGCAGTTTTATGCTTTACCACAATCTCCTCAAACGTTTAAACAATTATTGATGGTCTCGGGATTTGATAGATATTATCAAATTGTAAAATGTTTCCGTGATGAAGATTTAAGAGCTGACCGTCAACCTGAGTTTACACAGATAGATTGTGAAATGGCATTTGTAGAACAAGATGATATTCTGAATATGTTCGAAGGGTTGATTAAACATTTATTCAAAACGATACGAGGTGTTGATTTTATCGAATCGTTTCCGCGCATGGATTATGCAGAGGCAATGTCAAGATATGGTTCCGATAAACCTGATATCCGTTTCGGAATGGAGTTCGTTGAAATGAATGATGTTGCAAAAGGAAAAGGTTTTGCAATTTTTGATGAGGCAGAAGCGGTTATTGCAATCAATGCTGAAGATTGTGTTGAATATACGAGAAAGCAGATTGATGAATTAACGGAATGGGTAAAACGCCCTCAAATAGGTGCTAAAGGATTGATTTATTTGCGCTGTAATGCTGATGGAACATTCAAATCTTCGGTTGATAAATTTTATTCTCCAGAAGACTTAGCAAAATGGGCAGAAAAAGCAAACGCAAAGCCAGGGGATTTACTTTTCTTAATGAGTGGAAATCTTGAAAAGACACGCAAGCAAATGAGTGAATTACGTTTGCATTTAGGAAATGAATTGGGTTTACGAAATCCAAATGTATTTAAACCTTTATGGGTAATGGATTTCCCTTTATTAGAATGGGATGAAAAGAGTGAGCGTTATCATGCAATGCACCATCCGTTTACGTCTCCAAAACCAGAAGACATGCATTTGATTAATACAGATCCAGGAAAAGTTAGAGCGAATGCGTATGATTTAGCAATGAATGGTGTTGAATTAGGCGGCGGTTCTATACGAATTCATGACAGAGATTTGCAATCTAGAATGTTTGATTTATTAGGTTTTACGAAGGAAGAAGCCCAAGCTCAATTTGGATTTTTAATGAGTGCATTTGAATATGGAGCTCCTCCTCATGGTGGTTTAGCTTTTGGTTTAGACCGATTAGTTGCAACAATGGGTGGTTCTGAATCAATTAGAGATTATATCGCATTTCCAAAAAATAACAGTGGCCGAGATACGATGATAGATGCTCCATCTACTTTGCACGAAGACCAAATGAAAGAACTAGGCATTAAGCTGAGAGGATAGAATAGTAATTAGTAAGGGAACTTAATTAGTTCCCTTTTTTATAAGTAAGATTTTTATGAATCAATATACAGAATACGTCGGATACTTGGCCTCAGCAATTGTTTTAATCTCCTTTTTAATGGGGAAAATACTTTATTTAAGAATTATCAATACTATTGGTTGTGGTTTTTTTATTTTCTATGGCATTTTACTGGATTCTAAGCCAATTATCATCACCAACGCTGCAATTGTATTAATAAATATGTATTACCTCAACAAGAACAAAAAATCAGTGTAATAAATTTAGTACAGTTATTGATTAATTTGAGTTTAAATCAAACTTTTCTCCTACAACCTTAAATGACGTTCTTCTATTGCGTTGGTGTAATATTTCTTTCCGCTCTTTCGTTTTTTGGGTATCGATATACGCTTCCGTTAATAATATTTTCTCACCTTTCTCATTGTAAACTGGCTTTTTGTCAGCTCCAGATAAGAAGTTAGGTTGTGTTTCGCCATATCCAACTGCTATCAAACGACTTGTTTCAATTCCCTTTGAAATTAAATAGTCAACACATGATTTCGCTCTTCTTCGTGATAAATCAAGGTTATAAACATCGCTACCGCGAGCATCTGTATGTGAATTGATTTCAACGACTAGATTATTATTCAATACAAGGAAATCATAAATCTTATCTAATATTTCCATTGAAATTGGACGTAATTTATCGGAATTAAAATCGTATTCAATCCCTTCAATTTCAATTTCACCACTAGGAATTGGGTTAAGGTAAAAATCTTGTGTCAATGAAGTTGTTTCTGTAATTGTTGATGTATTAATACTTGCGGCATCAGCAAAATAACCTTCCTTCTGTGCTTTGATAAATAATTCCCAGCCCTGTGTGAGTTCTTTCTCATAAAATCCTAAGCTATCTGTATCTATAACAAAAGGGTTGAATTCTCCTTTAACATCCTTAAAAGTGAGGGAAGTATTCGGAAGTATGTCATTTGTTGCAGCGTCATAAGCATAACCACTCAAATAGATATGTATAGGTTCATTGGTAACTTCGTAGATGTCATAACAATGACCATTATCACATGGCTCTCTGTCACTAGCGAAAAATCCTTTCAATAATTTTTTATCCCATATGAGATAGGCATCATCTTTACTTGAATTAATAGGTAATCCTAAATTAACCGGAGTCATATAAGCAAAGCTCTCTTTGTCGTACGAACTTTTGTAGACGTCTAGTCCACCAATTGAATTGTGTCCATTTGAACTAAAAAATAGCGTAGATGAAGTTTCATGAAAAAACGGTGTAACTTCATCCAAATCTGAATTAATAGGAAATCCTAAATTTTCAGCATCTCCAACTAAATTACCTAATTCATCTATTTTTATTTTCCAAAGGTCCATTCCTCCTTGACCACCTGGTCTATTACTAGAAAAATAGACTGTTTGACCATCCATAGAAACAAATGGGTGAATACTTTTATAACCAGCAACGTTTACTGCAGCACCTAATTTAAAAGACTCGTAAAATTTGAAGTCGACCATCCTTGCTAAATAAATGGATTGGTCTTTTCTAATATCATCACTCCAACGCGTATAGAAAACAACATTGTTATTAGTGATACTTGATGCAGCGTCGTGTTGTGCAGTGTTTAGTGGCCTTCCAAAGTTTGTAGCTTTTTCCCATGTGCCATCTTCTTTTTGCTCTGTCCAATAGATATCACATAAATATTCCGATTGTTGCTCAGGAGTTAAAATTACACCACCTGGACGAGCACTTGAAAACATCAACCTATTTTCTCTACCAAAGTACATAGGAGCAAAAGCTGAAGTACCTTTATTGAAAACTGTTGTATCAGCCATTTTAATAACAACTTCTTGCTTAACATTTTCTGAATTTAAGGCATAAAAACATCCAGTAATAGAAAGTTGTGCACTGCGTAAAAGTGAATCAGTATAATTTTCTGATTTAATATATTTCTCAAAAGAAGTCATGGCCTCATCATATCTTTTGTTATTCATCAATGCATTTGCATAAAAGAATAAATCGTTAGGATAGGATTCCAGTTGAGACGTCTTTTCAAAGAAATCAACAGCGTGTAAATAGTCAAATGTTTTTTGATAACACATGGCAATTTGATGGTTGATATAATCACCTAATGGAATCATTTTCGAGCTATCAGCTTGAATTCCTTTCTTTGGAAGTTTTTGATTAGTAACTTCAATTTCATAAGGCAAAACCATGGATCCTAAACCAATAGAATCATTCATGGCCTTCTTATAATATGTCAAAGCATTAAAGTAATCTTCTTGCTCGTAAAAATTATCTGCATTGAACATCCACACCTTTTTGGATTGAGAAAAGGATTGAAGACTAACGAAACAAAGAATAATAAAAAGTAATTTTTTCATAGAAATTCTAATTGACACAGAAATTAAAGACGAGGACATATTTTTTCAACTTTCGGCTTATTCTTTTGATGCATATAAGTAAAGGATAATTCAAATCCACCTTTGCCTGAAGAAACTGTTGACAAGCTTGACAAATTAATATCATAACCCAATTTTACAATGATATTTTCTTTTTTAACGCCAAATGTTGCAATCATCGCATCTTTGTTGCGATAAATTAACCCCGCTAACAAATATGTTTCACTTCCTTTTAGGAAATATCCTGCTTCAACAGAATAGGTTTGTTCACTAAAATTTCTTTGTTGCATGATTAATACTTTTGGAAGTAAATAGAACAATTCTGTAATATTTATTCGTGATCCAACATGCAAATAATAACGAATTGGCAAACGATTATCTTGGTTAAAAAATGATTCTTTGGGCTCTAATAGGTTGAATGCAGATAAACCAATAAAAGGATTTAGTTTGCTTTGTTGTTTTGCGAAGTAATATAAAACACTTGCATTTACAACTGGTACAATCATTTTTTGAGCACCAAATGTTTCAACTGAAGAAATTGAATTATCAAATTCACCCCCATTATTTAAAGTGTATTGGTTGTTGAAAGACAACAATTGATATTCCAAAGATTTTTGCATTGCGCCGGCTTGAATTCCAAAGGATATGTTATTTCTCCTGCGACGATCCAAAGACATGTTGTATGCTACAGATACTAACCCTTGTAATACATTGAAATTACCATATCCCGCACGAAAGTTATTGACCTGAACCCCAACACCCCATTTACCTAGAGGCATATCAAAACTTAATAATGCAGATGTGTATGGCTTGAAGTTGACAGAT
>JBILYS010000164.1:0-4924 GCA_044377625.1 Crocinitomicaceae bacterium | reverse complement strand
GATTAATCCAACTTGCGTGCGATATCCGATTCCGCCGTGAATGAAATTCTTATAGTTTACATCTGCATTAATATCAAATTGATTGGTATTATTAATTCCCTTATAAAGAACAGATGGTTTCACACTGAATTTCTGATTTACTTGAAATTTATATCCAAGTAAACCAACCATGTGTCTTCTCAAACCGTAACCATCTAAACCAGTGTATCCAAAATTTGAAAAAGACTGAATAACTTGCTTCGAAGCAAATGAAAGTTCTAATCCTTTGAATTGATAGAGAAAACCAACTTCTGAATTGATGGAAGACGAAGATTGACTTCCACCATTTACAATGACATCTTGTGCATCAAACGCAATTGCACCTGTAGGATTTAATCTAAATTGGTAGTAGCCTCCTGTGATACCAATACGAATATGATGCACTTTGGCGATGTTTAAACCGTATGCGATTGAACCTGAAGCTGCAACTTGCTGCAACATACCCAATTTATCTATCAAAACGTTTCCTCCAATTCCAAGGGATTTTCCAATTCTCGTATTTGCACTAAACAAACTCGTTATCGGCGCTCCTTCAACTTTCACCCATTGATTGAGGTGTGAAAAGAAAATTTCCGCACAACCACTTGCTCCAGCATATGCAGGATTCAATGAATACTTGTTATACGAATAGACATTCGATTGCGGTGTTTGTTGGGCAAAGGAACTCAAGCTTATTGTGGAACAAGCTATGATTAAACTAGTAGTTAATATATTTTTCATAGCTCTTTATTTTTTAAATCTGAATAAGTTCACTGTTCCTTTGTATTCTGTATCAGAACACTTTATGGAATAATAATAAACGCCATCAGGCAATGGTTCACCGTCTTTTGTTCCACCCCACTCATTTTGATAATCATTCGATTGATATACTGGCTGACCCCAACGGTTATAGATTATAGTCGTGCAACCAGCAATTTGAGTGTAATCTGAAATCTTCCACGTATCGTTTTGACCATCTTCATTCGGAGTGACAATGTTACTTATTTCGAATGGCCCATCACAATTTTGCACTGCCAACTCCAAATGCACTATTGAATCACAACTAGATGCCGTTTGAAACACCTCATCGTAAAGTCCACTTAATGTCAACGTTTGAGTTCCAAAAGAATACGTTTCCCCTTCACAGATTGTTGTATCTCGGTAAAATTCAATCGCATCATCCACAAATAGATAGAGTGAAACGGTTGAATCACATCCTGATGCTGTTTGTAATACATCGATATATGTTCCTGAAACACTTATTGTCTGAGAACCAAACGTATAACTTTGTCCAGCACAAATTGTTGCTGAATAAGACGACGAAATGATTGGATTAACAGTTAAGTATAAGGTCACAAGAGAATCACATCCAGCAATTGTTGTAAACATTTCTGTAAATGTTCCTGCAGAAGATAAGGTTTGACTTCCTAATTCATAATTCTGACCTTGGCAGATTGTAGCAGAAACTGATCCTGTGATTGTTGGATTCACAGTCAAGTATAGTCTTTCAATTGAATCGCAGCCATTTACAGTAGTCAAGGTATTCAAATATGTTCCAGATGCCGTTAATACAGTCGCTGCAAAGGTGTACGATTGACCGCTACAAATAGTCACAAATACATTGCTCGTATCAATTGGAAGAACGCTTAAAAATAACGTTACAATTGAATCACATCCACCAGCAGCTATAAGTGTGTTGGAGTATGTTCCTGCTGCAGTTAAATTACTTGCTCCAAATAAATAAGAATCTCCTTGACAAATCGTTGCACTTGAGTTGGAAGTTAATATCGCATCAACAAACAAGGTTGTCGTAATTGTACTATCACATCCATTTGCTGCAACAAGAACATCTGTATAGATTCCTGAAGCAGAATAAGTACTTGTACCAACATTAATAGAACTGCCTTGGCATATAGTAAATGATTGAGCAAAAGTAACAGGTTGAAGAATAGAAATAGTCGTATAAATTGTACTATCACAGCCATTTGTAGCTGGAAAAACATCTGTATATAAACCTGCTGTTGTTTGATTTGCTCCTTCCAAGAAAATACTTTGACCGTTGCAGATTGTTGTTGCAACAAAATTCACATTCGGATTTGTGATACATGGATTTGCACACAAGGAAGCATTAATCGTAAAGGTATACGGACACGCTCCATCCGAAATTGAAATAGTATATATTTCAGCAGAAGGAACTGGGAAAACGACATTCGCTCCTGCCGCAAAACTTCCCGTAGCAACAATATTATTCGTCGAATTTTGAATGGTATATGTAAAGTTGGAACCATAATATGTAGCTAAACCACCTGAACTTGTGAACGTAATTTCACATAATGAATTGTTATAGCTAGAAACAGGAACGATAGGTTGTAAATAAACCACTGGAACACCGTTCTCAACTGTTGAACTGATACATGTTAAATCACCCCAAGTTGCAGGTTCATCTGCCATTGGAGAGACATAATACAATTGGTTGAATAATGGGTTTCCAAAAGTTCCAGAACCATTTGTGTTATTTACAAATACGCCATTTTCTGTTTGAACCGAATCAATAAAAGTAAATCCAGTGTTTGCGACAGGATCAGGAACAGGGTTCGTTGAATGAATTACATAACCCAATTGTAAACAAGATGGAATATCAAGAGTTGTCAAACCTATTCCATTTAATAGGATTCCAGGACTTAATGTATCACCAAAACAAACAAAAGCAGTATCTGTTGAAGCAACATCAATTATATCTCCATTTGCAATTTCAACAAAAATATCTCCAGCATCGCTCGCTACTTCTCGAATATATTCGATGATGTATTGACCTTCATCTCCTGGAGAACCTCCATCTAGTTGAATCGCATAAATAGCACCAGGAGTCAAGCAACACATTGATTCTTGATTTCCAGTGAAACCAGCAGAACCTTGAAGTAAAGGTGTGATAATTGAAGTTGTTTGTGTTCCATCTGTTGTATATGTTGCTGGATTCAATCCTCCATAACAATCTGTTCCATTTAATAACTCATAAACAGAATAACGCAAAAGGTTCATTCCAATATATGCTCTAATATTCATTTCAATTGCACCTGAAGGAGGAGCAATAAAATAATGCCATACTGTTTGGTTCGCGCAATTAGCTGCCAACGGATCAATTGCAGGTTCACCCGCTAAATATTCTCTACAAGCAAATTCATTCGAACCAGCAACAGCTTGAAACGGTGGAGTTACTCCAGCTGGTGTCACTACAACTTCATACAAAGGATCAATTGTCGTTAAGCAAAGAATATCGTTCCCTGGAGGATTAACAACAGGATCAATAACGGATGGATCGTATAACCAATTATTAATATTTTGGGAAGATAAAAGTGTTAACCCGTTAGCAGGATCTGCCATTCCAAAATATTTGTAACCAGGCTCCATGCAGCGTGCATCGATACGAGCACTTTGAGAAGCTCCACCTAAAAACCCATTTAAGCCACCATCTGCAGCATATAATACTTCAAGATTTGCACAAGAATAATCTGAAGGAATTCCTGGCGAGAAACGGTCATCAAATCCAAATAATGCTGAGCTTTCAGAATAAATGGTACTTTGATAATCTGTTTCAAAAATCATACGTCCATTATTTGGAGCGACGAAATTCAACCAAACACTTTCATTCACATCATTATTATTAGCAGCATTGTGATCATAATCATATGCATGGTATTGATTTGGATCTGAAGAAGTATGTGCCGATCCCGTCTCACCAAAATCATTTCCACCATCCAAAGCACATCCAAACGTTAAATTTGCTGTAACTGGTGAACTTAACGCCGACGTGATAACTGCAGTTCCCGGAGCAACTGTACTTGATAAACATGGAATATCCTCAATATTTGGGGCACTTCCACCAAAACTATTCACTCGAATTTGAAAATATCCCCGATCAGAGGCATTATCCGCTGTAAATTGAACATAATACGTTTGTCCTGGAATCAGTTTCTGATAACTAATACCTGGAAAAGGATCACATGCATCTAAAACAATTTCTGCCTCAGGATCAATCCCTAAGAAATCTATTCCATCAGAAAATTCTATATGTGATAAATAGTCAAATTTATCCTTGATCAAAACAGCCGTAATTGGTTGTATTCCTGTAACACATGAACTTGCATCTGCAGCATGGTAAATTTCAAAATAAGTTCCTAATTCCGTTCCACCTAGGTCTGAAGTAATCCCAACAGCGCCACTTGCAGGAGCAACAAAACTAAACCACCCTGAACCACTTGCCTGCACATCACTTGCTGCAGGTTCATTCGGCTCTAGTGTATAATTACACCAACCATATGTGTAGGTTGTATTAAATGCTAAAGATGCGGCATTGCAAATATCGTCTTCTAAATAACTAACAATCAATGGCAATCGAATGACCTGTAATGTAATTCGATAGTTTTGTGTACAACCACCATCTGTACTATTGGCATTGAAGACATAATTTAAAGTCCCAACACCTGCAGGAACAGCCATTGAAACATTTTGTATTCCAGTTTCTCCATCCGTTAAACCTAAAATATCATAATTTCCTGCGTCATCATTTTCATATGCTTCCCATCCAAGATTTATTTGGGTAGGCACATCAGCGGCACATAAATATTCGTAATCAAAGAAAGTTCCATTACTTGGTGAAAATTGCCCACTTGGAGTTGACATGGTATAAGGCCCATTATTTCCATTTTGGTATGCATAATTGAAACCAAAAATTCCAAATAATGCTGGGTTGTTGTTTGTAAACCCTAAAGTGTTATCTGTCCCGGTAAATTCCCAAACAAAATCACTGTTTCCGGTAAAAAAACCATCACAATCAGTATTGTTCAGCGCTTGAACGGATATTACACGTACTTGGATAATTGCTTGACCAATCGAAAAATTGGCGTTA
>JBILYS010000163.1:0-4945 GCA_044377625.1 Crocinitomicaceae bacterium | reverse complement strand
CTTACCGAATTTGGATTAAATGACAAAGAAAAAGCTGATTTCGTAACTTTCTGGGGACCACAATTAATGAAAAATGAGCATTCTTTTGTGCATTTTGTCACGAACGAAGATTGCAATCAATTTGCAGAATTAGAAATCACTCCAAAACCAGATCACATTTACCGTTTGTATATTCTTATTACACCAATTTCTGAAATAAATGCTCATAATTTCACAGAGCAAATTCTAACCAAAATAGATAGAACAGGCTTCACTGTAATCGAATGGGGAGGGACAAATTTCAGTAATAGTCAACTACCAACTCAATTTAATTAAGATGAAAAACTTACTTATTATTTTTGGATTTCTGTTCAGTTCTGCTGCTCTTTGGGCACATGAAGCATATCCAGAACGCAGCAGTTATGAAATAATTTCAAACGTTGCTGACCCAAAATTAAGTTCGAAAAAAGCACAGTTTGTTTTCATTATTAACGGATTAGAAAATGAGGTGAAGTCCCATCGAATCGTTTATTCAATTAATAAGAAAATAGACACTGTTCTTGTGAAAATCCAAGGGAAAATTATCGAATCTGTTATTCCCGGCAAATTTGATTTCAAGTTTTATTATAATTCACAATTTAAAGAGATATTCATTCCAAAAACTGAGATTAAAGGTTCTTATCGCATGACGATTGCCTTGTATTTCAATCCGATTCGATCAGGGACTGAAATGGTAAAAAAACCAATCATTTATTTGTACCCAGAAGTGCCAACTATTGTTGAAGTAAAAGTAAAGCCAATCGGAGAACTAACTTTTACTTACCCATTGTATAACGAATCTTGGAATGTTTTGGCAAATCCTTCAGGAGAACTTTTAGTTAACGACAAAAAGTACAATTATTTATTTTGGGAATCGGAACAACAATTAAATTCTCAAGATTTCGCAATGACAAAAGGTTCAATAGTTTCAAAGGATTCAACTATTTCATTTTTAGAAAAGAAACTTACTGAATTTGGGTTAAACTCAAAAGAACAAGCAGATTTTATTACATTTTGGGGTCCACAACTAAATAAGAATTCAAGTAATTTTATTCACTTCGTTATCAATGAAGATGCTGATTTATTTGCGGAATTAACTATTTCACCAAAACCACAAGCAGTTTATAGGATATATTTAGTTTTCTGCGACCCAAAAGGAATTTCAGAACATTCCATTTCAGAACAAATACTACCTAAAATCAATCGTTCTGGGTTCATCGCACTTGAATGGGGAGGAGTTGAAATCATAAATGATATCATAGAATAATACTGAATTTTTAAAAAAATCACAACTTTTAACACCCAAAATTTGATTAAAGATCGAGGAATATAAGTTATTGTGCAAAGATAAACATGATGAAAGTCATTTTTTAAAATGTGAGAAACGAATATCTTTATTCTGTATTTTAAAACTTATATTTATGTCAAAAGATTTCTCTACTTACCTTGTTCCTGTTGATTTCACACCTGCTTCTGTAAGCGCAACTTTATTTACTATTGGTTTAGCAAACAATGAAAAAGACTCAATTATTCTTTTACATATTATCAAATCGGAAAGAGAGCACCTTCTTGCTTCGAAAACAATGGATGAGTTTGTTTTGACGCATTGTGCAGGAAATAAAAATGTTCAGTCGAAGGTTGTCATTGGCAATGTAAGTGAAGAGATAGGAGAAGCGGCAAAAATTCTTGAATCCGATTTGATTGTTTTAGGAACACATTGTGCAACAGGTTTAGGGAAATTATTCAACAGTTATGCATTCAAAATAATTGACGAAAGTCCTACTCCGCTTTTAATTGTTCAAGAAGAAACATCCTTTCAACAGATTAAGAAGATTGTCATGACAATTGATTTAGAAAGAGGAAGTATTCAAATTCTAACAATGGCGGCACATATGAGTAAATTATTTAATTCAGAAATAATCCTTGTAGCAGCTGAACAAACAGATCACTACTTTAAAGGAAAAAGAGATGTTAACTTAATGGTTTGTAAAAAATATTTAACGGAACATCAAGTACCACATTCAATTGAATTCGTTGATGGGAAACATTTCGTTGAAAACATTTTCAAACTTTGCAAGGAACAAAATGCAGACATGTTAGCTGCAACTTATTACCAACAACATGTCCATGTATTTACAGATTCCTTTGTTCGAACACTAGCAAATAATGAATTCCATTTACCCTTATTGACAATGTCAGAAGAGGCAACTCACTCAGGTGGTCAATTCGGAGCAATGTTTGGGTAATTAAGCTTTTGCTCTTGGATTTGCGAACATTTTCACATCTTCTCCTGAAATAGAATTATCACAAAGAATGATTAAACGTTCAACGATGTTTCTTAGTTCACGGATATTTCCAGACCAATCAGTTTGTTGAAGTGCTAGTAATGCATCTTCCGTATATGATTTTCTTGGTATTCCATGTTCAGCGCAGACCATCGTCATAAAGTGTTCAGCTAATAATGGAATATCGCCGCGTCGTTCATTTAATGAAGGAACATGAATTAATATTACCGCTAAACGGTGGTATAAATCTTCTCTAAATCGTCCTTCTTCAATTTCTTTGCGCAAATCTTTATTTGTTGCGGCAACTACACGGCAATCCACTTTTATGTCACGCTCTCCTCCTACTCGTTGAATAACATTTTCTTGTAATGCACGTAACACTTTCGCTTGAGCGCTCGCGGACATATCACCAATTTCATCTAAGAAAAGAGTTCCTCCTGAAGCTAATTCGAATTTTCCTTTTTTGTCTTTCACCGCAGAAGTAAATGCGCCTTTTTCGTGTCCAAATAATTCGCTTTCGATTAATTCAGATGGAATTGCAGCACAATTCACTTCAATGAATTGCATTTTACGACGGTTCGAATTATCGTGTAATGAACGAGCAACCAACTCTTTACCAGTTCCGTTTTCACCGGTGATAAGCACTCGAGCATCGGATGGAGCAACTTTTTCAATCATTTCTTTGATTTTGGTAACAGAATCCATTTCACCAATAATTGAACTTCCTTTGAAACGTTTAACAGTAGTTTTCAACTGTTTTGTTTCTTCAACAAGTCCAACCTTTTCTTTTGCATTGCGAATTGTTACCAAAATACGATTCAAATCCAATGGTTTTTCGATAAAATCAAAAGCACCTTTTTTTATTGCTTGAACAGCAGTATCAATGTTTCCATGTCCACTGATCATGATAACCGGAGTTTCAATTTTGGCTTTTATTAATTCATCCAAAACTTCCATCCCATCCATCAACGGCATTTTTATATCACAAAAAATAATATCATATGCTTTTGAAATAGCTTTATCCAACCCATCTTTTCCATTCTCAGCTTCTTCGACTTCAAAGTCTTCAAATTCAAGGATTTCGCGCATTGCTCTGCGGATTGCTCTTTCATCGTCTATGATTAATATTTTTCCCATGATTTAATTTGTTTGGGCTAAAGATACTAAGGAATTCGGAATTCGCACCAACACTGCGCTGCGATGCAATTTGGGGTTTAGGATTCGGGGTTTCACCCTTATTAATACAACCTATGTTCCCTATGTTCCTATGTGGTTGCAATTTGGGATTTCATAATTCCACCTTACATTTCACCTTCTTCCTATTCCGAATAACAGTAACGTTGAGTTTATCCCCCAAATTTAAACGTGAAAGACAATCCATATAAGTGTAAACATCGCTAATTTCACAATCATTGATTCTCGTAATGATATCACCTGCTAGAATTCCTCCTTTTTCTGCAGGTTTCCCCTTGCTAACTCCATCTACTTGCAATCCTTTGCTTGAACTGGAATAATTCGGCATAATACCCAAAGAAATCTTTCCGCGCGACTTTGATTTGAGAATTGTCCTTGTAGGAGTGAAAGGAATTGAATTTTCAGAACTTAAGCTTAACGCAATCGAATAAACATAGTTGGTAATAATTTCTACACCTTCAAAATTCACTTTTTCGACGTCATCACTCGGTTTGTGATAATCATCATGTGTACCAGTAAAAAAGAACAAAACAGGAATGTTTTTAAGGTAAAAAGAAGTGTGATCGGAAGGCCCCACTCCACTGCTATCAATACCAAGCTTCAGATTAAACTGATTGTTCATTTCTAAATATTTAGGAAAAATGGGACTGGTTCCATAACCACCAACATGCAAATTATTGAGCGAATCCAAACGACCAACCATGTCTAAATTAAGCATGCAATTAATCTTTAATGAATGAAATACACTGTCTTCAAGAAA
This sequence comes from Crocinitomicaceae bacterium, assembly GCA_044377625.1. GTDB lineage: Bacteria > Bacteroidota > Bacteroidia > Flavobacteriales_D > Crocinitomicaceae > M0103. The sequence goes on along the minus strand of JBILYS010000163.1, from coordinate 688 downwards.
TGCTTTTGAACCCACTAATCCGTCTTCCTCACCAGAAAAGAAAGCAAAAACAAAATTGCTTGATTCGGTGATGTCATTTTCCATAAGTTTTCGGGCGATTTCAAGTACAGCCGCAACCCCAGAAGCATTGTCATCCGCACCATTGTGTATTTCGCCAAAACTATTTATATCGGTTGAATTATGATGTTCATTCCTTCCTAAGTGATCATAATGAGCACCTATTACAATGGTTTGTTCTCTTCCATTATCCAAAAAACCAACGACATTTACTCCAGTTATATCAACAGAACTGACGGTTGAAGTATCCTGTGGATTTGATTTATACGAATAAATGAATGGAAAAATATACTGCTTTTCAAATGATTTGACCCCTATGCTTTGCAGTTGGTTCACTAGATAACTAGCAGCTTTTTTCTCTCCAATTGAACCTGCTAATCGTCCTTCCAAGGAATCGGATGACAACACTAAAACTGTTTGTTTTAGACCAGTTCCATGAATCGAGTTTTGACCCAATATAAGATTTGGAAACAACAAATAGATGACACAACCAAAGAGTATTCTTTTCATTTTACAACACTAATAAAAATTTTATCCAGACTGTGTAACAAAGGTGACAATCTGAATGGGAATATAAATTTAGTTTTAATCAAACAATTACCACATGAAAAAAATTAGCACCCTTATTCTT
>JBILYS010000016.1:0-13976 GCA_044377625.1 Crocinitomicaceae bacterium | reverse complement strand
TTGATCTTTTTCAGGTCCATACGCCGCGTATCTCATAACCTTGCCAAAACGTAATCCATGATCAACATGGAACCGGCCCATGATTGATTTTAATGTTCCATTTTCAAAGGTGTCATGTACGCTAACTCTTGCGTTTACTGGAACTTCATCGCCATTTCTATGTAGAATTTTGAGTTCAATTGTGAAACTATAATCGTTGAGATTTTTATTTCTAACATGTAAAAATTTAAGTGCTTTATCGTTAATTTCATTGACAAAAGGAGCATAATCAGGAGCCGTCATCGTAACAATTTCAAGCATATTAATTTCTGAATCTGGAATTCCTGATATTTCTTCCCATCCTGCAACATAAAGCATTTTACCTTCTTCGAAAGAATAAATGTATACCCCTTCCATGGGATATTTAAATATTTTTGTTCGATATTCCAATGCTTTTTCACTTGCAAGATCTGCCGGAACATTGGTAATAAAACCCCTTGAATATGCGCCTAATTCTTCTTCCATAGATGTTGAGTTGATGCTGTATTGTATGATTCCCACTACAAGATATTGAATTTGTTTTAATTTTCTCAACTAAAAACTTAAAAGTTTTGCAAAAAGAATCTATTTGATTTTAAGCAAACTTTTTTTTAGTTAAAATTTTAAGCTGATGTGAATAGGTTCAAGGAATTATCTTTTTTAAAAATAAATTTGAGTCTTCTAAAAGTTGGGAATATAAAATAGGTCAAGGCTAATTTTAAAGGGAGCTCTAATAAATCCTTGGTTATTGAACCCAAAAAAGAGGAATAGTGTTATTTAAAAAGTAACATCACACTTTTTTAGATTTTTTTGATGCTTTTTTTAGCGTGTAATTTTGAAAAAAGAATGATTTAACTTTAACTAGATTCAATTGCTAATTCAGTTGTTTAAAATAATAGGTTATTTACCCATTATTCTATTAATTTCAGATATTAAATTTCCTTCCTCCCAAGGTTTGGATATGAATTTTTCAATTAAATTATCATTTGTCAATTCGTTAACAATAATGTTATTTGCTTGACCAGAAAGCATGATGCATTTCATTTGAGGATATTTTTGTTTGATGTTCCGAATAAGTTCACCACCATTTATGTTTGGCATTTGATAATCTACAAGCAATAAAAGCACTTCAAGTTCATTAGAAATTAGAGAATCAATATTCTCAACAACTTCCATTGGGTCTAGAAAACACTCCACAATAGTCGTTTCATGCTCTATTACTTTATTTAATTGAAATGACAACAATTTTAAAATAAGTGGATCATCGTCGATACAAATAATTACATATTTTAAAGGATCTTCTAGCATAATTGTTTAAAAATTCAGGTACAAAGTTAATCAATTTAAGTAAATTATTCAAATTATTTCTTAATTCTAAAGACAACTCAAAGGTTTTTTCATTTTGGAAAATCAATCGTGAACCGGGTCAAATTTTCTTTTGATGAAACGTTTATGGTTGCAGCATGTTCATCAACTACATTTTTTACAATTGTTAAACCGAGTCCGGATCCATGTGCTTTTCCTTTGGTTGTGAAAAATTTCGTAAAAATTTGACCCAAGATTTCTTTTGGTATTGTTTCTCCTGAATTTTCTACATTGATTTGTATGTGTGTTGGTGTTTCAACACTATAAATGGCTAATCTACCTCCTTTTGGACTAGCGTCAATTGCATTTTTAATCAAATTGGACCAAAGTTGATATAGTTTGATATCATAGCCAAGAATGGTTAATTTATTATCAATATCAATTATTAATTCCAAGTTGTGCTTTATTTGGAAATTGAACACATTCAATACGGTTGAAATATTGTCGTTAAGATTGATTAGTTCTTTCTCTAATCCATTATCGTATTTCATGAAATTCCTTAAATTTTTCACAACATCAGAAGCCTTGTTTCCAGAAAGTTTGACGGTATCAAGAAAATTCCTAATGGTATGGAGATGATAAATAAGGTTTACAAATTCTTTTGGATGCCCTGATTGCATTACAGTATCAATTTTTTCAACGTCATCTTCTAAAATTCCGGATTTCATCAATTGATTTGCGATGATTTTATTATCAGCATCATTGTTTGAGTATTTCGTGTTTAGCATTTCTCGAATTTCCAAGACTGCTTTATGCCCTTGAAGTCCATGAAGTGGAGATCTTTTATCCTTGGCAGTTGCATGATTACACGCAAAATCTATTTGTTCTTTCGAACATTGCCAAATTACATCTTTTAACAATTCATTAATTAAAAATTCAAGACTTTCTGCACCGACAATTACGGCGCCTAATGGCGTGTTTAAATCATGTGCAATACCTGCTGCAATTTCCCCAATAGTGGTAAGGTTTTCTTGTTTCATTAAATTATTGGAAAGCTCAGTATTTTTTTTAGTTTCAGAAGTGATTCTTTCTTCTAGAGATTTATTTAATACGATTATTTCTTCATACGTATGCGTTAGTTCTTCGTTTTTTTCGATACGCATGTTCACGTTGACAATCAATTCAGAAAATAATTCTAAAATAATTTTCTCTTCTTCTTTAAAGAAATGTGTTTGTTCTACTGAATCAAATCCTACGAAACCGATGCATTTATCGTGCTGCATCAATGGTATAGTAATAATGCTCTTGATTTGTTGTACTTCTAATAATGATTTTACAATTCCATCTTCTAATAAGGAAACATTTGGTATATTAATTTTTTCTCCGTTGAAATGTTTATCAATCCAAAAGGTCATTTGGTCAAAAGGAACATGTTTCAATTTTGAAATTTGAGGATCAATGTTCTTTGCGCACCATTCAAATGTATTGGTTGCTATCTTTAAATTATGGTTATACGCAAAAATATAGGCTCGATCTGTACGTGCATATTCACCAATCTTGCACAAAGCCTTTTCTATTCCATTTTCCAATTCTTTTAGCGGTAAATTGATAAAAGAGGTAGAAATCTTCAGCAATAAATTTTGTAATTCAAGTTGTTTTTCAATATTAATTTCTGCTTCTTTGGCTTCTGTAATATCATGTCTGATTGAAACGTAACTTTTAATTTCATTATGTTCATCCTTTACAGGATAAATGATGGTCTCAACCCAATAAAATTCGCCATCCTTATTTTTATTTTTTATTTCGCCTCGCCAAATTTGCTGGTCTTTGATTTGCATCCAAAAGTTTTTCCAAAAATCTGCAGAATGATATCCAGAATTTATCAACTGATGGGTATTTCCTAAAACTTCTTCTTCTGTATAACCTGAAATATCATAAAAGTTTTGGTTGGCTTGAGTAATGATTCCAAATTCATCTGTAAACGTTACAATTGAACTTAAATCGATTATTTCTTTTAATGAACCGATGTTTTTCTGCTTTTCTAAAAGCAACAATTCTGTTTTTTTCTTTTCTGAAATGTCACGGGCTGATGCGATAATGAAAGTCTTTCCTTTATTTTCTACAAATGAAATTCGTATATCGATTGGCGTATATTCGCCGGTTACGAGATTTTTATTTACACCCTCTGCAAATAGAATTCCTTGTTTTTTAATATTTGTCACATGGTCATCCCACATTTTAGTGGATGTAAATAAAGATTCAATATCGTAAATTGTATAGTTTATGACATCTTCTTTATTTATGCCTAATATTTTTGCTCCTGCCTCATTAATTGAGACAAACTTACCTTGATCATCAAAAACTTGCAATGCATCGGTGCTGTTATTTAAGAAAAGTTCCGACAGTTTTAATTTTTCATTTGAAGTCCGTAAATTTTTCTCAGATTGTTTCAATTCTGTGACATCGATAATCGATCCTGAAATAATTTCAATACCATTGACCAATTCATATTTAGCATTTACCTGGATATAAATGGTTTTGTCAAATATATCTCTTGTTTTTACAAGCTCATTGTGTATAGTACCTTTTTCTTTTGTATAGTGTAAAAATTTATTTTTTTGATCAATTGAATTGAATAAATCTTTCGAATAAAGGTGAATCAGTTCTTCTGCATTGTTAAACCCAAATATTTCAGCAAAGGCTTTATTCGCTTCAAGTAAATTAGCTTCCATGTCAATCACAAAAGCACCAATTTGAACAGAATTGAACAGTTTTAGATACTTTCGTTCAGTTGAATTAATCAACTCTTCAACACGCTCTAAAAGTGTTGTTTCGAAACCGTATCCTATTACAAATTGAAATTCATTTGAATTATTATAAATTGGAAAGAAACGTCTGTAAACAGTCTTAATTGTTCCATCCAGTTGTTTTAAATTATCTTCCCATTCAAGCGGTTTTTTATTCGAAAGGACTTTATTAAACAAGGCTCTTCTATTGTTAGCAAGCGTCGAATCAATATTTTTCAATTCGCAATAATCGTAATCGGTTTTTCCAATTAAAAAATCACGGATTTCTTTATTTTTTACGCCATTAGGATTGACATATAAATAGCGATGTTCTGAATCGAAAACCGCAATATCTGCCGGAATATTCTCTAAAATGGATTTATAGAATTCTACTTGATTGCTTGTATCATTCGTTTTTCCGGTATTGTGAAAATAAATCAAGTCGTCCTGGGTGTACGTTTTAATTGTTGAAGAAAAATGACGGTTTATTTGCTCGTTTTTCGTTGAAAGAGTGATGTTTTTATTTTTAACAAGCTCTTGAAAATCAAGTGTATTTTGCGTTTCATCGCTTAAGAAATAGTCGGAAAAATGAGTTGATTTTTTACTTTTTGAGGACGTCAAAAAATTTTCCCCCATAAAAAGAATTTCTCCTTTTAAGTTCGTGATAATATTATCTGGATATACAGAAGTACAAAGATCAATGAGTAAAATTAACGTACTATTTTTTTGATCAATCATTTAGTAAATTCCATTATAAAAAAGTGAATATAAAAACTTTTATTTTAATAAATCAGTTCATTCAATTAACAAGTTTAAACGAGTTCCTTTTCCTATTTTACTAGTGACTGAGCCAGTTAATTTACTCAAAGCGATTCGTGTTTCAATATTTTGAATTCCTAAACCCTTTACAACATGTTCTTCGTCGAAACCAATTCCATTATCTGTTGCAATAATATGCACTCCTTTTTCATTTTTGGAAATGGAAATCTTTATTTCATTTGCTTGTGCATGTTTAATGGAGTTTGCCACAAATTCTTGAACGATGCGGTAAATGTTAGCAATATCGGTGTTTTCAAAATCAGTTTCGGACATGATATTTTGCATTTCTAAAACTACATTCACACCCTCGATCAAATTGGCTCTTGTATGCATATTTTTTATGGCGCTCAACAATCCTTTTTCAATAGAAGGCGGTTGTAAAGAATACGTAATGGATCTTAATTCATTTATTAATAAATTAATCATTTCAGAGAATTGCTTTTTCAATGCTTTATCTTCTGGTGAAAATTGAAACATTGAAAACCAAAGGTTTAAGATGACCATGTTTTGTGAAATACCATCGTGTAATTCTCTTGAAATTTTCTTTTTTTCTTTTTCTTGTGCTTCAGATATTATTTTATTTTTTTTCAATTCAAATAAAATCTCTTCTGTTTTATCAACTACTAAGCACACATACATTTCTGAATCTGGAGAAATTTTATTGCCATAAAGTACAATATTTATTAGTTTCCCTGATTTTGTTTTTTGAACCAATGTTTTCTCGAAACTAGCGAGTTCTGTGTCAATTACAATTTGTTCATTGTTCTTATTTAGATGCTGAAATCCTCTGTTTATACACGAATCATAATCAAAGCCATATAATTTTTCAGCAGCTAAATTACATCTTATAACAATTAGATGTGGACCGTCTAAGACAAACATGGGTAAAGGAGAATTTGCAAAACCTTGTCTATAATTATTATTTGCTTTTTCTAGTTCATCCTGGAGGTGTTTTCTTTCACGACTAAATTCAATTGTTTTGATGAGGATTTTGCTACTGATATCTGTTTTTAAAACAAAATCTTGAGCACCTCCTTTTAAACTGTCAATAGCTATTTTATCGCTATCGGTTCCAGAAAGCACAATAATAGTTGAATTAGGGAAATTTTCATGTGCTATTTTTAACGTAGAAAGACCATTAGAATCAACAATATTCAAATCTAAAAGAATTACTTCAGGATCAAAAACTGCATGAATTTCACTAAATTCTGCAACGGATTGAGTATCCATGAGCAATTCAATTGGAAAACCATTTTTTTCTAATTGAAAATATATAAGGTCTTTGAAATTTGAGTCATCTTCGACAATAAGAATACGTGGCTTCATGAATTTTGATTTAGGCCCCAAAAAAGAATATACAAAATTGTTTCGCTTTATTCCCATAAAAAGACCGCTTGTTAAATCAATTTACATACCAAATTTACAAAATAAAATATAAAAAACACTTAAAAGCATGACAACTAAATGCTTAGTTGTTGCTAATATTTTTTAAATTGTTTTTATAGCGGGATTATTTTCCCGTAAATGGAATTATTTTCCCATAAATGGAATTTATTTGCAGTAAAATTGAGCGTTATCTGAAGGACGTTAACTTAATTTCTAAGTTTGGTGACAAAGACTTTGTCTGTATCAACTTGTTCTTCTAATACATTAAAAAACACGTCATGTTGGTCTTTTTCCATGCAATCAATTGGAAAGGAAAGTTGCAGGCCTTTTATATAATCAAAGTAAATACTTTGTTGGTGAATTGAAACTTTGCGTAATCCGGAGAAATAGAGAACAGAAACATCACGATCTGCAGCAACAACTGCTTTGGATGTAATTCCCATTCTGAAGCGTTTTTTAAGCGAACCGAAGAACAAGAAAATCAAATTATCTACGAAGCAGAACCAAAATGCAATTGCAGGCAATAATGCTTCATTACTGACATTGTATAAGACAGTTCCAACAAACAACATTACAACCGCTTCCAGAACCGTATAAACTTGAACTCTGTAAATACGATCTTTACTCATCGGTTGGTTCCACTTGAATTTTGAAACTTGATTCACAAGTCGCAAACCCATCCATCGAGTTATACTTCTTCTTAGATTAATAATGAGAAGTAATAACCCAATTCCTAAGAATATTTGAAAACGATATGGTATTTGTTGTCCAGAAGTTCTCAAAGATTCAATAGGTAAATCAAAACCAACAAATATTGTAAACAACATTGTTGGAAATAACAAAAAGACAAGTAATACGTTAATTGCTTTATTCATTTGGAATCATCTTCATTTTGCGAATTAATGCTTCAATTTTGTTTTTCGATGCATTGATTTTGCCTTCAACTTCTGCTCTTAACGCGTCTGCACCTTTTGATTTTGAGAAAAAGCCTAAGTTATTTTCAAATTGTAAAACCTCCGCTTTTAATTTGTCAATTTGCAGACGCATATCAGCCTTCTCTTTAGAAAATAATCTTCCAGCATCTGGACTTGAAGAAAGTGTATTCATTCTTGCCTCGAACATAACTTTTTCTTTCTCTGCGCCTTCGAGTTTCAAATCAGTATAAAGTTTGTCGATGGCCGTTTTATAAGAATTATAAATTGCATCTTTTTGTTTCATTGGGACTTTTCCTGCCTCGTTGAAAGCATTTGTAAATTCTCTTAAATCAGTTAATGTTTGTTTTTTGTCAGCCGATGGTTTGTAGGATTCAATGTTCTGAATAATCGTTTGTTTTGCCAATAAATTTGTTTCTAACAATTTATCTTGTGCTTCAAAATGTTTTGTTCGAGCATTAAAAAATGCATCACAAGCTCCGCGGAATTCTGTCCACAATTTTTGTTCTAATTTTTGTCCAGCATGACCAGTATTTTTCCATGCTTTTTGCAATTGAACTAATTTATCAGCCGTTTCTTTCCAATCAGTAGAATCTTTCAACGCTTTTGCTTGATCGATTACCTTTTGTTTTTCTTCCGCTATTTTGACAAACTTATCTTGAATTGTTCCAAAAAAAGCTTTTTTATTAGAGAAAAACTCATCGCATAACTTCCTGAATTTTTGCCAAATTTCTTCGTTTTCTTTTCTTGGCCCAAAACCAACCGTTTTCCATGTTTCTTGAAGCGCCAATAATTTAACAGTAGCTTCTTCCCACATTTTTGTGGATTCGTAAGTTGCGTAATCAGCGAGTAACGCTGCTACTTCAGCTAATAATTCTTTTTTCTTCTTTAAGTTTTCGTTCAATGAAACACGACGTTCATCATAGAAGGTATTTATTCGATCATAAATAACACGAACATTTTCCCAATACTTAGCCTTCAGATCTTCCCAATCGTCATTTGCAACAGGACCAATTCCTTCCCATTCATTTTGCAGGGTTTTTAAAGCTGCTTCAATTTCACGGATAGATTCGTTGTTTTTTATGGCATTCAATTGTGCAATAACTTCAAGTTTTAATTGAGAATTTCGCTTTAAATCGTGGTCTTTTAATTCTCTATAAATCTTCATGTTGTAGAAGAAATCTTCTAGCAAACGCGAGTATTCATGTTGAATTTCGTCTCTTTTTTCTCGAGCGATATCACCTACATTTTTCCATGCTTCATGAATTTCTTTGTAAGCGTTGTAAGCAAGACCTATATTTTCTTCTTTCTCGATGACTTCTTTCAAGCGAGTAATTAAGGTTTTCTTGTGTTTTAAATTTTCTGCTTCAACGGCATTTTTAGCTTCAATTACTGCTTTTCGTCGGTCTTTATATTCATTGTAAACACCGTAGAACTCATCTTTCAAAGGTTTGAAGTCCGTAATTTCGTGAACTTCCTCTTTTTCTTGAGCCTCTAAAAAAGCAACTTGGTCTTTTCGTTCTTCCTCTAAAACAAAATCATCAAAGCGAGTTTTTAATTCATTTATTTCACGGCTAACAGCCAAAGCATCTTCGTTTTGAACTAAGATTTTTAATTCTTCAATTAAAGCATTATTTTTCATATTGCAGAGATTTAGGATTGAATCCTATACAGTTTGTACCATTTCAAAGTTAGCCAAGGCAACGAATTGTTCAATGCGTTCAGCAACATCATTTTTTGTAATTTCAAGTAAGCGTTGTGTTCCAAATTTTTCAACACAAAAAGAAGCTAAAGCGGAACCAGTAATAATCGCACGTTTCATGTTATCAAACGAAATGTCATCAGTCGCGGCTAAATATCCCATAAATCCTCCTGCAAACGTATCGCCTGCTCCAGTTGGATCAAAAACTTCTTCTAAAGGTAAAGCTGGTGCAAAAAAGACATTTTCTCCATGAAACAACAAAGCTCCATGTTCTCCTTTTTTAATAATCAAAAATTTAGGACCCATGGCACGGATCACTTTCGACGCTTTTATCAATGAATATTCATTTGATAATTGCCTTGCTTCTTCGTCGTTAATAATTAAAATATCGACGAGTGCCATTGTTTTTTTTAATTCGTCTAATGCGATATCCATCCAGAAATTCATCGTGTCCATTGCAACCAATTTTGGTCGAACAGTTAAACGCTCTATCACACTTCTTTGTACTTGTGGACTTAAATTCCCAAGCATTAAATAATCTACACCTTGATAACTTTCAGGTATAATCGGGTCAAAATGTTCTAAGACATTTAATTCAGTAACCAGTGTGTCACGTGAATTCATGTCGTTGTGATAACGTCCTGACCAAAAAAATGTTTTTTCACCTTGTTTGATTTGAAGACCTTCTAAATCAACACCTTTTGACGTTAAAGTATCCAACATTTCCTGTGGAAAATCATCTCCAACAACCGCAACTATTTTTTGATCTTGTGTATAAAAAGAGGATGAAAGAGCGATATATGTACCCGCACCTCCGATTATTTTGTCTGTTTTTCCGAATGGTGTTTCAATCGCGTCAAAGGCAACACTGCCCACTGTAAGTAAACTCATTTTTTGATTTTTTAGAGAAACAAAGATAGTATTAAGAACTGAGAATAGAGAGCCGAGAACTGAGATTTAATTCGATAATTCATAACAATTATTAAAATATTCAATTTGAATAACCCAAATAATAAATTGGTTCTCATGAATAAGTCTATGTTCTATGTTCTATCAGCGAAGCGGTCTATGTTCTTTTAGGGAGCGGTCTATGTTCTACTTAGAAGCGAGAAGCGAGAGCCGAGAATAGAGACTTATTCCTGAGAACTTAAAATAATCTCAATTCTAAACAATTATTTCATGAAAAACCCAAATAATAAATTGGTTCTTGTGAATCAATCTATGTTCTAGGTTCTATCAGCGAAGCGGTCTATGTTCTTTTAGGGAGAGGTCTATGTTCTATTTAACATTCTTAATGTAACAAAATCACACATATTTGCGTTAATAAGTTTACGTTTCCGCTTGATTCTTCAAGCTTTTCAGCTCTAAATTTGTAAGTAATAATGAATAAGCGAATTCTTAAAATAACGAAATGGTTTTTTGGGATTGTGTTGGGTATCTGTTTACTCATCACAGGAGCTTTGTATTTCTTTAAAGATGACATTTGTGGTTATGTTGTAGGTGAGGTAAACAAACACCTAAAAGCAAAAGTTTCTGTTTCTGAAGTTGATTTGACTTTCTGGGCAACTTTTCCGAATGTTTCAGTTGATTTTAATGATGTTTTCATTCAAGATTCGTATGCCAATTCTACAAAACGAGATACGCTTTTATTCAGTGAACAAATTCGCTTAAAGTTCAATCCTATAGATATTTGGAACGAAGATTACAAAGTAAAATCTATTGAAGTAAAACCAGGAACGGTTCAATTGAAAGTCAGAAAAAATGGAGAAGTGAATTATGATATTCTTCAAGAAAGTAAAGACGCAGGCGAAACAAAATTTGAGTTGAACCTGAAAAGTGTTGTTTTAAATCAAATTCGATTTGCTTATAAAAACAAAGCTACAAACCAATATTATAAGGCAAAATTGGCTGAGTTGGAATTGACCGGTAATTTTACGGATAAAAAATATACGCTTCATGCAAAAAGCGATTTGAAGGTGGACAAACTCAAAAGTGGCAAAGTAACCTTAATTTCAAACCAACCAGCAAAATTTGAAATTGATATTAAAGTGGACAAAGTATCTGGTGTTTTTGAAATCCCAAATGCTGAAGTGTTTGTAGCTGAATTGCCTTTTCAAGTTAAAGGCGCTGTGTCTCCCGAGGATTTAAGTTTTGAAATACATTCTAAGAATATTCAATTAGCTGATTTAGCGAATAGATTTTCATTTTCTCAAGTGGACGATGTTAAGAAGTTTGATGGCACTGGGAATGTCTATTTTGATCTTTTTATCGACGGTAAGAATGAAACAACTTCTCCAACTGAAATCAATTGTGATTTTGGAGTAAATAATGGTTCATTAACCGAACCAATAAAAAAGTTGAAAATTCAAGGAATAAATTTGAATGGAAAATACAGCAATATTGGTGGTTCAGAAAAAGAATTTTTGAAATTGTCATCAATTAAATTTAAAACTCCTGGAGGACCATTTTCCGGAAATCTATTGTTAACTCAATTCCAAGAACCAAACTTTAGGGGAAATGCCAATGGAAACTTGAATTTGAACATGTTACATTCTTTGTTTCGTATTCCACATGTTGAAAATATCAACGGGAACTTGGGCTTACAAACCGATTTTAATATTCAAAGTGTTGCACACCCTGATGCATCTTTAACGTATTCCGTTTTAAAATGTGAAGGAGATGTTCAAATGAAAAATGTAGTCTTGAAATTAATTGATGATAAGCGAACCTTTCGTCAAATGAATGGCGCAATGTATTTAAGAAACGATGAGGCAGGTATTGAAAATGTTTCATTGAAGATTGGGGCGACTGACTTGGCGTTCAATGGTGTTTTCAAAAACATTATCAACTACTTCAAAAAGGATGGTAATTTAACTGCAAATGTTGAAGTCAAAAGCAAATTTATTGATGTGCAGGATTTAGGGACGACCTCCAAAGAAGAAAAAATTCAAGAAGCGAGAAGTTTTGTCTTACCGAGTAATATTGATGGTTCCTTGTTTATGGATGTTGCTCAAATTGAATACGACAAACACACATTTAAAAAATTGTCAGGAAATATGCTTTTGAGCAAACGAAAACTTCATTTCCCCAATTTAACATTGCGGAATGCAGATGCAGATATGGTTGGAAGTTTGACCATTGAAGAACGATCCGAAGAAGTTTTTCATATTACAACAACTGTCAGTTCTGATAATATAAAATTCAAATCCCTGTTTAGAGAATGGAACAATTTTCGACAAGAAGTAATCGGCGAAAACAATATTTTCGGGAAGGCACAAGCAAAAGTTTATTTTGAAGCTCCGTTTGACTTGAGAGGCGGAGTGATTTCAAAATCAATAAAATCGCAAGTTTATCTTAAAATCACAGATGGTCAATTAAAAAATGTTGACGCTTTTAAATCAATTACTGAAAGTTTAAAAACATCTAGCGCGAAATTGGTCATTGGTAAAAATAATATTGCTTTTCTTGAAAAGAAATTGTTAGATCTGAAATTTGAAACATTGGAAAACACGTTCATAATCGAAAATGGTAAATTGGTGATACCTGCTATGTTTATTCATACAAATGCTTTGGACATCGAAACATCGGGGACTCATACATTCGATAATATAATTGATTATCGTTTTGCTTTCCGTTTCCGAGATTTAAAAGAGAAAGATGCCGTTAGTGAATTTGGAGTGGAAGAAGATGATGGTACTGGTGTAAAGGTATTTATGCGCATGTTTGGCGATATTGATAATCCAACTATTGTTTGGGATAAAACAGCGAAAAAAGAGCAAGCAAAAGAAAATCGTGAGGCGGAAAAAGAAAATGTAAAATCGATCTTAAAATCTGAGTTCGGTTTGTTTAAAAATGACACAACAGTAAAAACGTTTATTCAAAAAGAAGGGCCGAAAGAGACGTTACAATTAGATTTTGGACCAGCGAAAACAGAAGACCCAATCGATACCAAAAAACCTAAAAAGGATTCTAAAATTAAAAACACACTCAAAGGTTGGAAAGAAGAAGCCGATAAATCCAAAAAGGAAGAAATTGATTTAAATTGATTGTGTTATTTGTTGAAATCAAGATTCGAATGTGCGTTTTTTCTTCTTTTTTCTCCTTTTAAAAATGTGTAAGTTAATTGAGCAATTGAGAGTAAAATTGGAATAGTTAAAAATATATTTTTTCAATAATTATTTAGTAATTTTTCTAATGTGCCAAGAAATAAACAGCAGCAAGAATTAAAGATATGAAAGTCGTTTTCAAAAGAATAGAAGAAATTTTTCTAAATTGCAACTGTTTTATTTGATTCATAAATTGGTTGAAATCTGCCGATTTAGCACACAAAAGGTCTATCCCGTATTTCTTAGGGTTAGCTATTTTCTTTAGAGAAAACTCACTGCTAATCAAAACAATTTTTGTATTCTTCCATCTTTGTTTTAATATTTTTGATGCACTTAAACCATTTATATCTGATAAGTGATAATCAATAAAAATAATATCTGGTGAATCAATTTGATTGAAACTTTCTATCACTGAATTAAAAGCAGTGACTTTTTTATATGAGTTATGAATCAAAGATCTTGTCAACATTTGCATGTAAAGTTGATCATCATCAATAACGTATATTTTGGGATTTAGCAAACTCATACGAGTTGAACATCACAAATCAATCCAAAAACAAACAAACAAACAAAATAGTATTTAAAAATATGGTATTTAATATGTTATAGAAATGACTTCCTCCTAAAGTAGTCTCGAAATGAAAATAAAGTCTTAAATTGGGAATTAAAGCATAGGTAAAATTTCACTTATTTCTTTTTCAACAATTTTAAAATTTAAAATGATTGATTCCATATTCGGTTCTTTCTTTTCGCATTCAGTTTCGATTTGTCGAATTTTTTCTGATAGCAAATTCATTTCAAAAATATCGAATGCGGGCTTTAATTGATGAGCTGCATATTTTATTTTATTTGTATTCAACTCTTCAATTCCAATTGAAATTTGATTTATATAATCTGGAGTCGTTGTTTTAAATGTTTCTAT
>JBILYS010000162.1:0-4963 GCA_044377625.1 Crocinitomicaceae bacterium | reverse complement strand
ACAACTATATGAATAGACTACATTTTGTAATTTTCGCACTTCTTTTTTCAATTTCAATTCAGGCTCAAACCTCTAAAATTGTTACGGGAACATTGGTTGATCAACGAACTAATGGTGAAGCTGATAGAGTGGAATTAACACTTACAAGTTCAACTGGTAAAGCAAAATTCACAACTGAATCTGATGGAGACGGAAAGTTTGTGTTCAAGAACATCCCATTTGGAAAATATAAATTACATGTGACGGATAAAGATTACATGGATATCAAACAAGATGTTGAATTAAATGAAGACCATGCAAAGAATTTTACGTTCGGAACACCAATCCCAGTTTCTTTAAAAGTTTCTTGGTTATTCAATTGGGGAGATCGAAAAATGACCAATGCAAAAGGAAAAACAATTATTAAAGAGCATTATTGGTCGCATCTTTTAGCGAAAATTTTATTGACGATTTATGGTTTGTGCTTATTACTGGTGTTATTCTACAGTATTTTGCAATTTTCATTGGCGATTGCATACGTAAAGAATAAGCGTAGAAACAAAACCACTCCAGAAGTGAAACCTATTTTTGATCCTGCCACGACTCCTAAAGTTACTGTTCAACTGCCAATGTTTAATGAATTATATGTTGCAGACCGAATTATAGAAGTCATTTCTCAATTCGATTATCCGAGAGACAAGTTTCAAATTCAAGTTTTAGATGATTCTACAGATGAAACAACTGAATTAATTGCGAAAAAAGTCGCTGAAGTTGCAGCACGAGGAATTAACATCCAACACATTCACAGAATTGATCGTACTGGTTACAAGGCTGGCGCCTTAGATGCAGCTATGGATAAAGTTGAAGGTGATTTTATTGCAATTTTTGATGCTGACTTCATTCCAGATCCTGATTTCTTGCAAAAAACAATGCCTTATTTCCAAAATGACCAAATTGGTGTTGTACAAACCCGATGGGGACATATCAATAAATCATATTCAATATTAACAGAACTTCAAGCATTTGGACTAAATGGACATTTTGCTATTGAACAAGGCGGAAGAAGTTCTGCAGGACACTTTATCAATTTCAATGGAACTGGTGGAGTTTGGAGAAAGAAATGTATTGAAGATGCAGGCGGATGGGAACATGATACGTTGACTGAAGATTTAGATTTAAGTTACCGTGCTCAAATTAAAGGTTGGAAATTTAAATATTGTGAGGATGTAATCGCTCCAGCTGAATTACCAATTACAATGTCTGCATTGAAAAGTCAACAACACCGTTGGATGAAAGGTGGAGCTGAATGTTTTGTTAAAATGTGGAAAACATTAATCAAGGCAAAGGGTGTTAAAATGTCAGATAAAATTCATGGTTTGTCTCACCTTTTCAATTCATCAGTTTTCGTATTTATATTAATCGTTTCGATGTT
Source organism: Crocinitomicaceae bacterium (assembly GCA_044377625.1). GTDB lineage: Bacteria > Bacteroidota > Bacteroidia > Flavobacteriales_D > Crocinitomicaceae > M0103. Next base: position 3,552 of record JBILYS010000162.1, on the reverse strand, counting down.
AAGTTTAGCGGTTTTACATATTAAAGACAGTTTCTCTGATTTGAATTATATCTTACAGTACATGGGATTATTCATCATTAGTACTGTATTCTTGATGTTCTATTACTGGCATGCATTCAGAGATAAAACAGCAAACACTTTTGGATCTTTCATCCGTTTTGTTGGACGTTTTTTCCAATTCTTAGTTGTTTCTATGGGACTTTCTTTGAGTAATACGGTTGCAGTTTTTGAAGGGTATTTAGGAATCAAGAGTTCATTTGTTAGAACGCCTAAATTCAACGTTTTGGTGAAAAGCGAATTCAAAGGAAATAAATACGATAAAAAGAGTTTGTCAATAATCAATATTGCAGAAGGAATATTAATGGTTGTATTTGGTTACACTGCAGTAATCAGAGCTATATATGGTGATTTTGGAATGGTTCCATTTCATTTAATGTTGTCTTGTGGATATGCTGTAATCTTCTTCTCTACACTAAAAGAGATTCGAGTGAGTGGTAAATAATTGCCTTTAATATGGTATTAAATGTCTTTTAAAATAAATAAAAAGTGGTTAGTATATCTATCCACTTTTCTTTTTTTAAGTAGTATTTTCTTAGTGTTAAATGAAGAGAGTAGATCTAACTTTCTTTTCATTTTCCTGCCTTATACATTCGCATTTATAACCTATTTCTATTTAGTCAATTACGCGAAAAACATTTCTACCAACTACTTTATTGGGTTAACTATTTTTACGTTTATTCTAGGAGTAATTTTAATTCCACATTTATCAACAGATTATTTCCGCTTTTTATGGGACGGAGAAATCTATTGGAAAGGAATCAATCCATATGATTTTACACCGAATGAAATCATCCATTCTAAACATTTTATTTCCAATAACTATTTAAAAGAACTTCACACTGGAATGGGCGAATTATCTCAAACCAATTACAGTTGTTATACGCCATTGAACCAATATTTATTTATTTTCTCAACGTGGTTTTCAGATTCTATTTATATAAATACTGTTATTTTAAAAAGCCTAATTGCTATTATCCAATTAACTGGATTGATGTATTTAATTCAACTCTTAAAACTTCTTAGCATCCATGTAAACAAAGCGTTCTTATTGTTTTTAAATCCACTCTTTATAATCGAAAGCATCGGAAATGTTCATTTTGAAGGTGTAATGATCAGTTTTTTAATTGTTGCATTTTATTACTTGCTAAAAGTGAAGATTTTTCCAGCTGGAATTTTTCTTTCCCTGGCCATTCAAATTAAACTCATTCCACTTCTCCTCCTTCCTTTTCTTTGGCGTTTTATCGGTTGGAAAAAAGCAGTGATAACTTACTCAATAATTGGAATTGGATTTCTCGTCGTTTCAATGTTCTTATTGAATAGTTCAAATATCAGTCACTTTACGCATAGCATTCGGTTGTACTTCGAATTGTTTCAATTTAATTCATCTTTCTTATTCGTTTTACTGCAATTAGATCCATTACATTATTATTACCACAAAATTGGTCATTATTCGTTTATTCTTTCCGTTACGACTTTCATAATGGTCCTTTATCTAGCTTTTTGGAAGAAAATTACACTTCCTAAAGAGTTGTTTTCAAATATGACAATTGCTTATTTTATTTACCTCCTGTCGTGCACGACTCTTCACCCATGGTATATTTTACCTGCAATCTTCCTATCGGTTTTTACAAATTATTCCTTTCTGATTCTTTGGTCATTCACAGTAATTCTTTCATACTCGTTTTATAGTAATGGAAATGTTGCAACATCAAATTGGTTGCTAGGATTAGAATATATTCCAGTGCTGCTTTTATTCGTTTATGAAATGGTAAAAGGTGGGTTATTTCAAAAGTATAATGTGAACTTTGAAGAACAAATTTAGTCCTGCTTTTTAGATTTATTTCGTTCCGGAACAGGATCATCTCCATGTCCACCCCAAGGATGACAAGAACCGATGCGCTTTAGACCTAACCATGTTCCTTTAATTGGTCCCCAAATTTTAAGGGCGTCAATCATATAATGCGAACACGTAGGGTTATACCTGCAAGCTGCTGGGAAAATTGGAGAAATAATCCATTGATATATTTTCACCAAAACGATGATGGGGAAACTCAGTATCTTTTTGATTAAATCCATGTGTAAATTTAAGGATAATTTTAACTTACCTCCATTGAGTGAGGTTTAAGGATGGGCGAAAACATCTAGCATAATCGTATCTGTTATAAATTATTTTCCTGTTAAATTTCTTAAAAATAGTAACGTTTTCAATAGAAATGCTTATCTTGAATAACTGTTATAACTCATTCTCATGCGATTCATCTTCCTTTTCGCGATTTTATTATCGCCTTTCGTATTTTTTAGTCAATCTCAAAAATCGTGGGACGACCAAAAAATTGAAGTTCACAACAACCAAACTGTAAGCACCATAATGCACGCTGAATCACTCTTTGAAGATCGTTGGGATGTTCTTCCACAACCTCAATTTTGGAAACAAATCATGGTGCTTTCTCCAGACTCTTGTTTGATTAATGTAGCTGCATCGCGAGTTGTTTTGAGAAAAATGTCTGTGAGAGATTGGTCAAAACAAACTGAATTGCAAAAGGGAATTTTCAAAGACAGTTTACGCAAGGAATTTTCATTGGCAAGTGATGCACAAATAAATGTGACAACAGGAAAGAATGATTTCTACAAATTCAAAGAAGTTTATCCGAGTTTATCAAAAGGAGTTGAGGCTTTCGAACGATTCGGCGTTGATCCTTGGTATGCGCAAGCTATTTTATTAATAGAAAGTCCAGGACAACTTAAAAAATCTTCTGCTGGAGCCTATGGAGCGTTTCAATTAATGCCTTCCGTTGCAAGAGCACAAGGATTGACAGTAAACAGTCAAATTGACGAACGAAAAGATTTTGACAGATCAGCCTATGGTGCTTCACGTTTAATAAGTCGTGTGTGTATTCCTGAAGCCAAAAGAATTTTAAATGCACATCACTTAACATACAATGAATCTGATTTATGGTTTCGTTTATTCGTTTTACACGTTTACCATGCTGGTTCAATGAATGTGAGTGCAGTTGTCAATAAAATTAATCCAACAGTTGGAAGTCAAGAATTAATTACGCAAATGTGGCAAACTACCGCTGGTGATTTTGGAAATAACTCTCAAAATTATACCCAATTAGCTTTGGCTTCACAACTTATTTTACATGATATGATTTATCAGCAATGTGAAGAGATTTTTGATTGTGTGGCTTTTTCTCAAGTAAGATAAACTACCATCTTAGACTTAAATTCCTCGCTGTTTTAATGATTAATCTTTGCCACAGATGCACAGATTATTTGACTTTGCAAAGAAGATGTTTTTATATCCTCAGAATAATGCATTACGATTATCTGTGGTAAATTGTAGTTTTCATCAAGATAGAGATCATCCTAGCTTAAAATTAATCTGTGCATCTGTGGCAGAAAAAGCTATAGATCCTCGCTCCTACGTATTTATAATGCTGCGGCAAAAAATAAATTAAAATAGTATGGATTTATAAAAGCAATTAATCG
>JBILYS010000161.1:0-4968 GCA_044377625.1 Crocinitomicaceae bacterium | reverse complement strand
ACCAGAATAAATGAATATTCGAATTGGATTTGGAGTTGATGTTCATCAGTTAGCAGATACACATGAATTATTTATTGGTGGATTAAAAATTGAATCTGATTTAGGTGCAGTTGGACATTCAGATGCGGATGTATTACTACATGCCATTTGTGATGCTCTTTTAGGAGCTGCAAATTTGCGGGATATTGGTTTTCATTTCTCTGATACGGATCCTAAATTCAAAGGGATAGATTCCAAAATATTAGTGTCAGATGTTTATCAACTTATTGCAGAAAAAGGTTTTAAAGTTGTCAATCTGGATTGTACAGTGATTTTAGAAAAACCAAAATTAAATCCACATATTCCTGAAATGCAAACGATCATAGCTGGTCTATTGCATATTAGTGATGATCGGGTCTCAATTAAAGCGACAACGCACGAAAAGGTTGATTCATTTGGTGAACGAAAGGCTGTGAAAGCTTATGCAGTTTGTTTGCTTGATAAACCGAATACCAATTCACTTTAAAAATTCGCTTATTCTCATACAATTATTTCGATTTCTATTTTAGTGGATTGGGGATAGAATCCTTATATTTGTAACTCTATTTCGCACATTATGAAAGTTAATCCGACATATCAAACTAAAGAAAGTTTAATTGAATTGCACAATAAACCATTGTTAGAATTGGTTTTTGAAGCAGCAACTATCCATCGTCAATACCATAACTCACGTGAGGTTCAAATGTCTTCTTTGTTAAGCATAAAAACTGGAGGATGTTCTGAAGATTGTGGATATTGCCCTCAAGCAGCAAGATATCATACAGATGTTGAGGCACATAAATTAATGACAGTTGAGTCTGTTATTGAACAAGCTAAAAATGCAAAATCTAATGGCTCTTCTCGCTTATGTATGGGAGCTGCTTGGAGAGAAGTGCGCGATAACAAGGATTTTGACAATGTCATAGAAATGGTTCAAGCTGTGAATGATTTAGACATGGAAGTATGTTGTACGTTAGGAATGATGAACGAGCAACAAGCGGTTAGACTTAAGCAAGCTGGATTATTTGCTTATAATCACAACTTAGATTCATCTCCAGAATTTTATGGAGATGTTATTTCTACAAGAGAATACGAAGACCGCTTAAATACTATTGATAACGCTCGAAAAGCTGGGATAACAGTTTGTTCTGGGGGAATTATAGGAATGGGTGAAGCGATAGAGGATCGAATCGGACTTTTAATGAGTTACATGAAAATGGAAAATCCGCCTGAATCGATTCCAATCAATGCACTAGTTGCAGTTGAAGGAACACCATTAGAGGATCAGAAGCCAATCGAACAGTGGGAAATGATACGAATGGTAGCAACGACTCGAATTGTTTTTCCAGAAACTGTTGTACGTTTATCAGCTGGTAGAACAAAAATGAATATGGAAGGTCAAGCGCTTTGCTTTTTAGCTGGAGCGGGATCAATATTCGCTGGAGATAAATTATTAACTACTCCAAATCCTGAATTTAATGAGGATAAAGAAATGTTTGAAATTCTTGGATTAATCCCTAAAGTAGCTTTCGCAGATGGTGAAAAACCGGTTACAATTCCAGATGAAATAATTATAGAAAGGAAAAGAAAAGAAGCGGAGAGAGCATCAGAATTGGAAGCAGCTAAAGGACAAATTAATTCAGATTTTGAACCGCGTAAAATTGTACAAGTTGTTTCTAACTAATGGATTCAAAGCTTATTGATAAACTAAATAAAAGAAAAACAGAGGGGACATTGCGTTCCCTTTCTTTTTTTGATGGAATGGTTGATTTTTGTTCAAACGATTATTTGGGCTTATCAACTAGTGTGACAGATAATATTTCGAATCAACATGGAAGTACAGGTTCGAGATTAATTTCTGGTAATTCAAAAGAAGCTGAGCAATGCGAGTCTTTTTTAGCGAATTATTTTGATTCAGAAGCTGCATTGGTTTTTAATTCTGGTTACGATGCAAATATTGGCTTCTTTAGCGCTGTTCCTCTGCGTGGTGATGTAATTCTTTACGATGAAAAAATTCATGCAAGCGTAAGGGATGGAATACGATTGTCTTTTGCACAATCGTTTTCGTTTGAACACAATTCACTTGAGGATTTAGCATCAAAATTAGAGAGGTGCAATGGAACTGTTTATATTGCAATTGAGAGCCTTTATTCCATGGATGGTGACCTTGCCCCAATTGAAGAAATTGTTGAATTAGCTGAAAAATTTGGTGCTTATTTAATTATTGATGAAGCACATGCTTCTGGAATTGTTGGTAAAAAAGGGAAAGGAATAGTCGATGATTTAGCATTGAATAGTAAGGTTTTTGCTCGAATTATCACATTTGGCAAAGCATATGGTTCTCATGGTGCTGCTATTTTGGGAAGCTTGGATTTAAAAGAATTCCTAATCAATTTTGCACGATCATTTATTTATACAACAGCTTTGTCACCAAATTCATACGCTAGGATAAGACAAATGGTTGAACGAAGTGAATCTGAAATTGAACGTAAAAAATTACATGAAAATATTCTGTTATTTAGAAGTTTAATGGACGAGAATTCAATTTCTTCGAATGAAATATCGCCTATACAAATGATTAGAATTGGTGACATAGAAAAAACGAAAAATGTGGCAATTAATTTACAGCAAAATCTATTCGTGGTTAAGGCAATTTATAGTCCAACGGTAAAGAAAGGTGAAGAGGGAATCAGAATTTGTATTCATTCATTTAATACCAAAGAAGAAATTCTAAATTTCTGTAAAACAATTAAAATTCAATTAAATAAAGTGGTATAGAAATCTTCTGTATAACTAGAATTCTATTTAAAATCCACTCGTTAATTACTTTTTTTTGGAATTAAAATATTAAGATGCATTTTTTTGAAATTCAAGAGATATTGATTTTTCTTTAAAAAAATGATCTATTATATTCAGTAAATGAAAAAATGAATTTTTATCTTTTTGAAGATAATCTATAGCTCCTAATTTCATCGCTTTTATTGCAACACCCGTTGAATCTTGATTTGATAAATAAATAAAGTAGGCGTTTGGATTTTTTTGATGAATTTCCTCCATCATTGTTAATCCAGTTGTTTGTTTTAAAAAATGATCTACAATGTATAAAGTTGGTTTTGTGGATACATATTTTAAACATGTAGATTCATCCTCAAAAAAGGAAACATTCATGTATCCTTGGTTTTGAAGAAAGTATTTTATTAAATTGCCATAAAACAAGTCGTCATCAAGAATTACAAATTCGTATTTACTGCTCATGGTTATTATTATTAATTCATTAAATATTAATCTAAAAATAATGCCTAAACTATAAATAATTGAAAATGAGTTATTTAAATAAAATATATGATTTATGCTAATCCCAAAATTGGATTTTTTTCTTTTTGAGAGAAATTAGATTATTTCCCAAACACTTTTATAAGCATTTATTTTTTCTATGTAATCTATAAATGCTGCATAATAGGGATCCTTTGCTAAAGTTGAACTATCACCAATGATAATTAGTTTTTCTTTCGCTCTTGTCATGGCAACATTCATTCGTCTGTAATCTTTTAAGAAGCCAATTTGTCCTTCATTATTCGATCGAACAAGGGAAATGATCACATTCTCTTCTTCTTGCCCTTGAAAACTATCAATTGTGCTGATTCTCAATGCTGATTTTAATGTTTCTTTAGCCAATGTAACTTGACCTGAATAAGGTGAAATAATTGCCGTTTCATTCAATTGCAAATTATCTTTTTCAATGATTTTTAATATAACATCAATTTCTCCTTTATTCATTAAACTATTTCCATCTGGACCGCGTTCTTCGTCAAAACCTGCGCCAGCTGTATCATAAAAAGTTATATGTTCACCTGTATTTAAAAGGTGATCTGGTGTTTTTAATTTTCCATCATAAAAATAGTCATTGGAAAATTGTGCGATGGATTCACGCATGCGATATTGTGTGTCCAATAAATAAACATTCGATATTTTAGAAAAACATACTTCTAAAATAGAATGTCTCAAGCCTAATTGAGCAGCTTTGTCAGAAAGTATTGTTGGAGGAAGTTGTAAATGATCTCCTGCTAAAATTACTTTATCTGCTAGCGGAATAATGCACCAAGCAAGTGGCTCTAAACATTGGCCTGCTTCATCAACTATCAACGTTTGATATTCTAATTTTTGAACGTGTCCATCCATCAAACCAATTGGAGTCCCGATTATAACTCTTGCATTTTCAAACAATTGCTCCTCGTTATAATTTTGAATGTCTTTAATTTCCTTACGAATACTTTTAACTTCTTTGATGAGCAAATTGCGCTGATCTCTCTCTTCTTTTCCAAAACGACGTTTGTATTGATTCGCCATTTTTCGAAATTCAACAGCCCTGATTTTAAGTTTTTTAATTTCCTTCTCCTGTTTACTGTCTTTCAGTTTTCCTTCAGGGGTAAATGGAAAAATTTGTGCATTTACTTTTGTATTATTACCAACTCGAATGAAATTGATGTTTTTATCAATTAAACCTGATGCAATATTATCGACGGCTGTATTACTAGGAGCAGAGACAAGAATTTTTTCTCCCTTTTTTACGAGTTGAAGAATTGCCTCAATAAGCGTTGTTGTTTTTCCTGTTCCCGGTGGACCATGAATTATTAGAAGTTCTTCGAAATCTTGAATTTGATTAACCGCATTTAATTGACTTTCATTGAGGTTTTTATTAAAGAAATTTTCAATGATGGGATTTTTATGCTCAGGGATTATATTTTCAACCGTTTGATCAGCATGTATTTTATTGAATAAGGATTGTTGATTCGAATGAAGATAAAGTTCATTCAGTGCCTTTTTCATTAGTGTTGTTGTGCGTGTGTCAGGCGTTAATTTTATCCCAACACCTTCATCTTCTATCCAATCGGGGAAATCAGGAGCGAATAGCCTAATCTCTCCCTGCTTACCATCCAAATTCAATAGCAT
>JBILYS010000160.1:0-4970 GCA_044377625.1 Crocinitomicaceae bacterium | reverse complement strand
AGATTCACCCATGTCAAAAACAAAGATTTCACCGCCTTCTCCCATCGTTCCAGCATCCAATACCAATTGACACGCCTCGGGAATTGTCATGAAGAAACGCGTGACTCTTTCATCTGTAACGGTGATTGGTCCCCCCTGTTCTATTTGTCTTTGAAACAAGGGAATGACAGAACCATTCGAACCAAGTACATTTCCAAAACGTGTAGTAACAAACTTGGTAATTCCTTTATCATTTGCTGCTTGTGCATAAATTTCAGCGATACGTTTGGATGCGCCCATAACATTCGTTGGGTTTACCGCTTTATCTGTTGATATCATCACGAATTTATTCACCTTGAACTTCAGAGCTAAATCAACCAAATTCTTTGTTCCTTTTACGTTTGTTAAAACAGCTTCTGACGGATTGCTTTCCATCAAAGGCACATGTTTGTATGCTGCAGCGTGAAAAACATAATCTGGTTTGAAAAAATCAAAAAGTCGCTCCATTCTTTCGTAACTGCGAATGTCACCAATTACAACTTCAAAATTTAAATCCGGAAAATTGGAAGATAACTCATTTTGAAAATCGTACAAAGGCGATTCAGCTTGGTCTAATAACACAATTCTTTTAGGCTGGTATTTCGCAATTTGTCGCACCATTCCACTACCAATAGAACCTGCTGCTCCTGAAACCAAAATCACTTTCCCTTTCAATTCACTTGAGATTTTATCCTCGTTCAACACGATTGGTTTTCTCCCTAATAAATCTTCAATGTTGATTTTAGCAATTTGTTTGGTAGAAAATTCGCCGTTGATCCAACTTTTCAAGTTCGGTACTTTTTGAATTTTCACATTCAATGCTAAACACAATTCAACGATTTTTTTTCGGTTGTCTTCATCCGGTTTTTGAATAGCGATGATAACAGTCGTAATAGCTTCTTCTTTAATTAAATGCTCCAATTTAGATGTATGTGAAACGGATACACCTTCCAAACGTGTTCCATCCATTTTCTTGTTATCGTCAACAAAACCGACGATCTTATACATTAATCGAGCATCTTTTTCAATTGTTCTTTTTGTAATTAAACCTGAAATACCTGCTCCGTAAATTAAAATTCGCTCTTCCTTTTGGTTAGATTTAATGGATTCAAGGTATAATAATTTCACCGTAAATCGCGAACCAATCATTAAAACTAAGCATGCTAAAAATTCCATTATCAATACAGACATTGGAAATAAGAAATAGCCATCAACAAATGAAAATCTTAAATAACCAAGTATTAAATAAATGATAGAACTTGTTGAAACAGCTAAAAATATTCTGCGAATGTCTTCAGTAGATGTATACCGAACGATTCCTTTGTGAATTTTAAAGAGATAAAAAACAATCAGTTTAACCCCGAAAAAGACGAGAATAGATTTTGATAGAATTAACCATTCTTGTTCGATTAAATTACGATCTGCTTGTAAATCGAAGCGAATGAGATATGCAAAGATTAAAGCGAAGAAAGAAAGCATCAAATCTAACAGAATGATAACCCATCTCGGCGTATTGGCTTTTAATCTAAACATGAACAAAAATAAGAATTTGAGTGGATGTTACACGTACATTCCACCATTTAAATTAATGACTTGACCTGTAACATAATCTGCTTCATCAGAAATCAACCATTCAATCGTTTTGCAAACTGCAGATGGATTCCCCAGTTCTTTTTTTGGAATTGTTTGAATAATCGTTTGTTGCATTTCTTGAGGAACATCATCGATCATTCCAATTTTAAAATACCCCAATGCCAATGCATTTACACTTATATTGTTGAGTGCTAATTCCTTTGATAGTGTTTTCGTCAACCCAATTAACCCCGCTTTTGATGCAGCATAAGCAGCTGTTCCGATGGCACCTGTTTGCGCAACAACCGAAGAAATATTAATGATTTTTCCAAAATTGTTCGACCGCATGCTTGGAATAATTGCTTTTGAAAGCAAGAATGGTGCGTCTAAATTAATTGCTAAAGTTTCTTTCCAAGCTTCGTAATCTGTTTTCCAGGACATCGCACTCTTTGAAACTCCAGCATTGTTAATGAGAATATCAATTCGTCCAAAATGTTTAAGTGCAGCATCAACCATTTCCGTTATTTGCTTTTCTTGGCGTAAATCTGCTTGAACATGAAAAATGGAATCAGAAGCTTCTAAATCAACAGGATGAAGGTGATAATGCAAAATCAATTTATACTGATCCGTATTGAACCATTTGGTGATTTCTTTCCCCATTCCGCCTGATGCGCCGGTAATTAAAATTACTTTCTTTTCCATGCTGTTTTTGCTCTTTTCACTATTTTAAACCAAAGCGGTGAATTATCCCATTCAAACGAATGATATGTTACATCTTTACCCCCCAAATTTACATTAAACCTTCGAACTCCTTCCACTCTTGAACCACCAAAATCAAAACGTTTATTTTGCGCTTTTGCCAATTCAATTGCATATTGCATCACGCCATACATTGCACCTTCTTTTTTAGAATCAGGAGTGAATGCGCCTTTTAAATACAAGAGTGATTGATTGAATTCAACTAAAAACAAACCTCCGACAATCGTGTTTTCTCTTTTTACAGCAACAACTTTCAAAAGTTGGTTGTTCTTCAATGACTTCACCAATACATACAAACTTGTCAGTGATTTATCGTTCAATGAACTTACTTTTTGAGGCAATTCTGAGTTGATGATTTTTAAAATTTCTTCTACACCTGAATTTAAATCAACTTCAAATCCTGCTTTATCAAATTTTGACAACATTCGTTTTGCTTGAGAATTGATTACTTGTTCTTCTTGAATCTCACTTATTTGAAAAATAAATTCATCTGAATTCTTATTTTCGAAGTTAATATTCGAATTCAATTGTCCTTGTTGAAATTCGTTTTGAATAATGGCTTTAATCGTTTCAAGATTTTCAATTTCATCTCCAAACCATTCTAAATACCGCACAAAAATAGGTGTGTAAACTACTTTTATTCCTAAACGAACGGTATATGGCAATGCGATTCCTTTTGAATAGTCATCATCTGTTAAAACACACCAATTTTCTGCTACGGCATCCAAATAATTGGACAAAGAAAAAACTGAATTGCAGGGTGATGATGAAACAAGTTCGTTCCATTTTTGAATATCAATATGTTCTCGTTGGATAATTTTCAAATCAATTCTTTAAACGTTCGAAACACGTGTTTGGTATGCGCTTTTGAGATAAATTTCTTCGTTGCTTTCAACGAAAACAATGTCATTCCTTTTGGATGACCAATAACAACCAAATCTTCTGTATTATTTTGCTCAAAAGAATTCAGTGTGTCCTCTAATTTTGAGGCATAATATCCATCTGTGCTAATGTGATTCCATGTAAAATTTGTGAGTACCGATTGCTTGCGTCCTGGTTGAGCTAAAAAATCCCCATCGCCAATCATTTTATGTTGTGACGGAAATAATCTTCCTAAAATATATAAACGCCAATAAAAAAGTGGAGAATATCTTCTTGAACTAATTGGATATTCTATAAAAGGACCATTTTCAACTTCTTGACATTCATCATCGTTGAATGAATAATGTGAATTTGTTGGCGCATTCGTGAAATCAAATGAATAATCTGAAGAAGAAAAACTTCCACCTGGGAAAACACTTGAATCGTATTTTATTCCGACTTCTTCAAAAACAGCTTTCAATTTATGAAATGGTTGAATACACCAGCCTCCAGCTCTGAAAGCAGTGGTTTTATAACCTATAATTTCATCTAAAAATGCTTTGTACGAAACTACAATTCTTTTAATTTCCTCTTGATCGAAATCTGCTAATTTGTATGCGTTTTCAGTAATAAAAACCCATTTTCCATCTTCAAAATAGGATTTCTCCCAATGCGGATGAATATGCAATTGAATATCGTGGCCTTCTTCTAAGATTTGAGCCAACTGTTTTCTGACTTTAGCATCATCAAGTTGTAATTCTGGATGAGCAGGAATGAATTCTTTTAATTTGATCAAATAACCAATATCTACAAAAAAGGTCATTTTCACTTTAAATTCTTTTCCGATTTTAAGTAGTTCGTTGGTAGGTTCAATCATGCATTTATCCACAGAACCCGCAGATTTCCCAAAGAACAATTCATAATCGTAAGTCAGAAAGATATTCATTCGGACGAAGTTAACAGAAAGAACTCAGAAGCGAAAAAAAATATACAATTTGAGTTGAAAATAGTATGAAATAGTTGATAGAAGATTAACTTCGCATAATGCACCCAGTATTAAAGCACTTTCTGAAAAAACATTTTCTGCGGTTTAAAATTCGAGAACGCTTTTCGAAAACGGAGCAATTAAGGCAACAAAATCTAGTCAAAAGCTACAAACTTGCTAAAAAAACTGGCGTAATCCCCAACTTTTCGATGACGGGATTCAAAAACTTTTCTCAATTCGAAGAAGATGGATTGTTGCTGTATACCTTGTCGATGATAGAAAATCCGGTAAAGACTTTCCTAGAATTTGGTTCAGACGATGGCGTCAATAGTAATTCTGCAAACTTGCATTTTCACCACGATTGGACTGGTTTATTCATTGACGGAAATAAACAAGCAATCGAAAGAGGTCAGTATTTTTATAAGAAGTGGGGAAATCCAAATGTACCACAACCAACCTTTTTGAATTCGATGATTACACGTGAAAACATCAATGAATTAATTACGAAAGGTGGATTAGCTGGTGAAATTGGAATGATGTCGATTGATATTGACGGAAACGATTATTGGGTTTGGGAAGCGATTAACTGTATCAATCCACAAGTAGTAATTATTGAAACGCACAATGAATTTGGAATGAACGATGTTGTTGTTCCGTATGACGCAGACTATTTCTATCCTGGAAAACAAATCGATTATCATGGTGCGTCACCTGTGGCAATGACAAATCTGGCAAATCATTTAGGGTATAAATTGGTTGGATGCAATGAATTAGG
>JBILYS010000159.1:0-4977 GCA_044377625.1 Crocinitomicaceae bacterium | reverse complement strand
TTTAAAGCGCAATTTTATCTACCAGAACCCAATATTCTTTATACACCGTTAGGTAAATTAGATAAAGACATTCTCTTTTGGTCAACCATGGGAACATCTCATGCCTATAATCTATTTATGGGGTTTGCAGAGGTTATTTCTGCAGTTATGTTACTTTTAAAGCGTACAAGAGAAATTGGCTTGATCATTTCTTTTGCCGTATTGTTGAATGTCCTTGCCATAAATCTATCATTTGATATTTCGGTAAAACTTTTATCAAGTTTTTTGCTTTTTGTGAATCTATTTTTACTCCTTCCGACCATTCAATTGTTTTGGAAGGCACTCGTTCTTAAAGAAGCGATAATCCCAAGCAAAACAAAACCTTCCGTTTTTGATTTTCACGGAAAATTGTTGGTTAAATCAGTAGTAATTGCCATACTCTTTTTAGAATCAACCATACCCTATTTGAGAACCTTGAATTTTAATGATGACTCGGCCGCACGCCCTTATCTCCATGGTGCCTATGAAGTTGTTGATGTGCAAAGTTCCAATCTTCATTTAAAAAAAAATGAGTTTCCGTTCAAACGGATCTTTATCCATCGCGACGGGTATATGATTTTCCAAGATCAACAGGATGGGATGACAGATTTCAAATTAGAGTTTGATAGTCAAGCAAAGAAAATCAAATTGATCTCCTATGACCGAACTCAGCAACAAATGAACTACACCTATGATTCCAAGGACAGTACTTTGGTCCTTTCTTTTATAAATGGTGATCATAGAACTAGAATTCAATCCAAAGCGATCAATTGGAGAGCAATGCCTCTTTTGCAACATCAATTTCATTGGACAGTGGATTGAAAAGGAATTATTGTTAAACGATTTTGAAATTAAAACAAAACTTACCCGAATTTGCAAAATAACTGAAATTGATACTTCTGCAGTTGATAATAATAATTTTAACGTATGACATTGACATGCCCTAAATATTCTAACTTTTGATCCGTCCTTGTATCTTTTAAAAACAATCTCCACGTATATACCCCTTGTTGCACATAAGTACCATTAAATGTCCCATCCCAACCTATTTCCGAATCGAAAGAGTGATAAATAATCTCCCCCCATCGATCAAATATTATGACTTCAAAAGATGTCAAATCCGCATTCGAAACAAAAACATTCCATAGATTATTATATTCATCTCCATCCGGTGTAAAGGAATTTGGGGCGAATACTAAGATTTCATCATAAAGTTCAACATATTTTGTTACTGTATCAGTACAGCCCGATGAATTAGTAACAATCAAGGTAACAGGATATGTTCCAGGATTCAGACCTGTAAAGGCAGTTTCAAAATCTTCGGTTGATCCACTACTTGGATTACCATCCGGAATTATCCAATTATAAATTACTACATCATTTGAACTTTCATTGATCAAATTTACATTAGCATCCCAAATCGAAACCGCTAATGGGTTTATAGCAAAGTCGGCAGTTGGAGGTGTACCCCCACCAATTATCACTGTTTCCTGATAACTACAACCTTCAGCATCTTGAACAATCACTTGATAACTATCTGGAGCTAAACCAACATATGAAAGCGTATTTGTGAAGCCGGAACCATTCCAGGAATACAAATAGGGCGCACTTCCGCCGAAGGTAGAAGTAATTGTGACACTACCATCATTCAATCCACATGTAGCATCTACTGGATCAAGAATGATATCTGAAGGCCCCGTGGTTGTGACCACCTCAATCACTGGTGCTGAAAATATACACCCGAGTGCGTCTTGAACCGTTAATGTAAAATTACCCGCAGATAAATTAATGTAATTAGTTGTCGATGAATAACCCAAGCCATTGAAGTTGTATTGATACGGTGCTGTGCCACCGACCACTCCACCTAGTAAAACACTACCATTGGCTCCCCCACAACTTGCATCAGTAACACTTACAGAAACAGAAGATGGAGAACTAGAATTGGTTAATACAATTGATGGCGCCAAAAAAGCACACCCATTAGCATCCTGAACTGACAGTGGATACGTTCCGTCTAACAATGAACTAAAAAAAGTAGTTCCGGCAAATCCAAGATTATTGAAATTATATTGATATGGAGCGGTTCCACCTGTTACTACTCCCAATGTTACTGCTGCATTGGCCTGACCACAAGTAGCATTGACCAAATTGACACTAATAGCAGTAGGACCCGGAGTATTGATAATATTAACGGGTGGTGCAATGTATGTACAACCTCCATTGTCTAACACTTCAACAGTATAAGTGCCTGCTTGAAGATTAGTAAAAGATGTCGTTGCAGCAAAACCTTGACCATTAAAATTATACAAATATGGAGACGTACCTCCAGAAACAGTTCCCAAAGTAACAGAACCATTGCTCTGACCACAATTATCATCTGTAGAGACAACAGAAATTGAAGTTGGACCTCCAATACTAGAAATAACGATATTCGGAGAAGTTAAAACACATCCTGTATTGTCTTGAACCAAAAGAGAATATGATCCTGCGCCTAAATTTGAGAAACTCGTAGTGCTACTTAGCCCAGAACCATTGAAATTATATTGATAAGGAGCGACTCCTCCGGTTACAACGCCTAACGTGACCGAGCCGTTCGATTGTCCACAAGTGGGATTAACAGTATTTACAACAATATCGGTTGGACCTCCTGAATTTGATAATGAAATATTTGGTGCAACGAAAATACACCCTAAATTA
This sequence comes from Crocinitomicaceae bacterium, assembly GCA_044377625.1. GTDB lineage: Bacteria > Bacteroidota > Bacteroidia > Flavobacteriales_D > Crocinitomicaceae > M0103. The sequence goes on along the minus strand of JBILYS010000159.1, from coordinate 2,262 downwards.
TCCTGAACGATTAAAGAATATGAACCTGCACTAAGATTTGAATAATTAGTTACCCCACTTAAACCAAGGTTATTAAAATTGTATTGATAAGGAGTAACTCCACCAGTTACTGATCCTAATGAAACCGAGCCATTCGATTGACCACAAATGGGATTAGTAGTAATGACAGTTATAGCGATAGGTGAACTACTTCCTAAAATTGTTATCGTCGGCGCTGTATATGCACAACCCACATTGTCCAAAATACTCAACGAATATACACCAGCCGGAAGGTTTGTAAAATTCGTTGTACTCCCTAAACCTTGTCCATTAAAATTATATTGATATGGAGCCGTGCCCCCTGATACTGTTCCTAAAGTGACGGATCCGTTATTTAACCCACAGGCAGTGTTAGATGAATTCACCACTATCGCAGATGGACCGCTTCCATTCGTTAATGTAATATTCGGAGAAGAATATACACAACCAACATTATCCTGTACACTTAAAGTATAAGTCCCCGCAACCAAATTCGAATACAAAGTTGTACCACTTAATCCTGCCCCGTTGAAATTATACTGATAAGGGGCTGTACCCCCTGTAACAACTCCGATGGAAATCGATCCATTTGATTGACCACAAGTTGGATTTGTAGAATTTATATTCACACCTGTAATTCCTCCAGTCGAGACTAATGTAATTATTGTATCAACTTGACAACCTGAACTGTTAGTTATCTGAATCGAATAATTCCCTGCTGCCAAACTTCCTGCAGAACTTGTAGAGGATACATTTGGTGTCCAAACATAAGTATAAGTTCCAGCTGGAGATGGATTAAAACTTATTGAACCATTCGATAGACCGCAAGAAGGTTGTACTGCAGTTGCATTTAATAAAAATGCGTTTCCTACCACACAAGTGCCGTTACAATTATTTGGTGTCGCAGACCCAAGCGCCCATGTCATTCCGCCATCCGTCGTTCTTTCAAACGATTGTCCTGTAACGGTAGCCATTGAAATATATTCAATTCCTGCAATTGTCGAAGCTGTTGATAAAGCTCCACCACCACAAACTGCGTGTCTTTGTAAAACTCCTGAGGTAAATGTAGCATCGGTATTTAATTTTGTTGGATCGTTTGAAGAAAAGGTCCAATAAACGGCATCAACAGAAACACCCGCTGCATTGTATAAAGAAACCCATCCATCTCCATTTGGTAAATGCCATCTTGATGCTGCCGAATGCCATAATCTCGCGTTATTCGCAGCAAGGTTTAGATTAAAAGTCACACCTGGAGTATTTGGTCCCCCTAAAGTTATAAATGATAAAGGTGCAATAACTGTTCCTGCTGGAAATGAAAATGCTCCACCATTGGTTCCTCCATCCATTCCTCCAATTGACCAACAACTAATATCTACAGGGTCACAAGGACTCGTATTATATATCTCAATAAATTCTGATCCATAGGTAATAGTAGAATTAAACATGGATTGAAAAGCTTGATCGGTATCTCCACCGGAAGGTCTTGGATGCACTTCATTTATTACAACCTGTGAAAACCCAATATTTGTAAAAAATAAGATAAGAAAAATAAAAATTTGTTTCATATGGAGAATGTAAAAAATCAATTCATATTTTATAAAAAGCTCTGAAAGTAATTCACTTTCAGAGCTAGTTTAACCTACCTAAACCTTAACAATTATAAACCTAACCTATTATTCAAAATTCTAATTTTTGATAATTTTTATCGATTCAAATCCATTAATTATCACAAAATAAATACCTGCTGTTCTATGTGTCAAATCCAATTGATAGGATTCATCTTCCGTTGTGTAATGCTCGAGTTTCTTTCCAGTTATGTCTAACACTGATATATTATTTTCTTGGTGTTTCGGCATACCACCAATCCCAAAGAATCCTGAACTTGGATTAGGAAGGATCATTAATTCATCTGTTTTGTATACTCTTTGGATTTCAGAAAAAGTTGTTTTACCATCGTAATCCACCTGCTTCAAACGATAATATCCAACACCCCGATATGGGTAAAAATCATAAGTTTGATAGGACAATAATGAAGTACTATTTCCTGCGCCTTGAAGATTTTCTATCGTTTCCCAACTTGTCCCATCAACTGATCGTTCGATTGTAAAGTAATCATTGTTATGTTCAGAAGCCGTTACCCAAGTTAATTCAACATTTCTATCTATTAGTTTTGCCTCAAAAGAAATAAGTTCAACAGGGAGAGGACATGAAACAAGTACATCATTTGTTGTCCCAAGAGTTGGT
>JBILYS010000158.1:0-4981 GCA_044377625.1 Crocinitomicaceae bacterium | reverse complement strand
AATAAGTCTATGCTCTCTGTTCTATCAGCGCAGCGGTCTATGCTCTCTTTAAAGTGACTTCGTCCTTCCGCCATCAACAGGAACATTGATTCCATTAATATATGCAGCAGCTGGAGAAGCTAAAAATGCTATTGCTGCAGCAATTTCTTCTGGTTGAGCAATTCTTTTCATTGGTGTTTCAGAAGCCATTTCAATAAAGACATCTTCGACAGTTTCATTGAATTGTTCTGCTTTTATTTGCGCAATACTTTGAAGACGTGCTGTATTTGTTGCCCCTGGAAGGACATTGTTAACAGTAATTCCGAAACCACCTAATTCATTGGCAAGTGTTTTACTCCAATTTGCAACAGCGCCGCGAATAGTATTGGAAACTCCTAAGTTCGGCAATGGTTGTTTTACAGAAGTTGAAATAACATTGATTATTCTTCCATAACCTTCTTCTTTCATCACGGGGTAAATTGCTTGAACGAGAATATGGTTACAAATCAAATGTTGGTTAAAAGCGAGTAAAAATTCTTCAGGAGCTGCGTCTTTAATTGCTCCACCTTTTGGTCCACCAGAGTTATTTATGAGAATATGAATTATATTTCCAGCTTGAATATATTTTTGTATTGTTGATTTCAAGTCAGTTGGATTTGAAAAATCAGCAACTAGATAAGAATGTGTTTGTCCTTTAGATGAATCGAGATCAGTTAAAGTCGCATTTAGTTTTTCTTCATTACGTGCTAAAAGAATAATGTTGGCTCCTAAATTGGCCAATTCAATAGCTGTTGCTTTTCCTATTCCTTGTGTACTTCCACAAACAAGAGCTGTTTTATTCGATAAACTTAAATCCATGATTCTAAATAATTTAAAATTCAAAATTATAAATATTCGACAGAACCACATCATTATTCACAAAAACATATATCAATTTTCATTTAGTGTGTTAAAAAATGAACATGAAGAGATTAAATTTGTATTGTTAAATGATTAGTAACTACCTTTGTCGCTAAATTAAAAAACAATTTATGAAAAATCGATTACTAAAATTTACATTTAAAACCTTACTTTTTGTTGGTTTTGCAGTGTCAAATTTTAATCAAGCATCTGCTCAAGTAGCAATGACTAGATCAATCTTTGTCGGAGATTTTATTCCAATTACAGTTTTAGGGGGAGCAACTGCAGCAACTGCAGCTCAAGGAGATGATGCTTTCGCGGGACTGTTGCCAATAGGTTTCTCTTTTGGGTATACAGGTTCTAATTACACTACTTTTGGTGTTAGTTCAAACGGATGGATGAGCTTTACAGCTACTGTTGGATCTGCAACAAACACTAACCTTTTTTCAGCAACAGCGCCAAATGCAACCTTGGCTCCGTGGTTTGACGACCTTAGTTCGTCAGAAATTTTATATCAAACTTCTGGTACACCAGGCTCTCAAATCACAATTGTTCAATGGACCTCTCTTTCGTATTTTAGCGTCTCAACTAAAGTAATACAATATCAAGTTTGGTTGTACGAAGGTACTAATGTTATAGAGTTCTATTATGGAGCTGCTCCAACAGGTACTGGAAGTGGATCTGAATCAGCGTCTATTGGAATCGAAAATGCTACAGGTGGAAACAATCAATATATTGATGCTGTTTCTGGTTCATCATTTATAAGTAATTCAACGTTACAAACTACTCGTTGGCCTTCATATTGTTTCAGATTTACACCAGGTGCTCCTTCAGCAATCGCAGGTGGAAACTATACAGTTGGTGCTGGTCAAACATACCCTAATTTAAATGAAGCTGTTGCGGAATTGAACCATAAAGGAATTTCTGGTCCAGTAACACTTACATTAACCGATGCTCAATATGACATTACACCTGCAGGTGGAAGTAACTTTTTCCCTGTTTTGGTAGGTCCAGTTACTGGATTGAATGTTTCAAATCCATTAACAATAACAAAAATTGGTACTCCAGCGATTATCCAATATGCAGGAACAACTTCTGGGTCAATCGGACATCAAGTTTCTGCAACAGCAATTAGTGGTCTTTCAGCAGAACCGATTATTGGTTTAATTGGTGCAGATTATGTAACTTTAAATAACCTTGATATCAGAAGTACTGCAACTGGAACTTCAGATTATGGTGTTGGTTTATATAACAGCTCAACATTAGATGGTGCTACAAATAATATTATTCAAAATGTTACTGTAACGATGAATAGAGCAAATACTTCCTCAAGAGGTTTTGCATCTGCTGTTCCATCAACACCGGCTTCTGCTTTAGGAGCTAATTCATTGAATACTTTTAGAGATTTTACTATTAAGAATGTTTATGGTGGAATTCAATTAACTGGAAATGCTACATTTCCTGATGTAAATAATTCAATTGGAAATTCCATTTGTACTGTATTTAATACGATTGGTGATCCTTCTACTGCCAATGATATTGGTAATGCAACAACACAAACTTACGGTATTCGTGCAACGAGCCAAAGTGGAGTTAATATTTTTAATAATTCAATTAGAAATGTTACCAATACTGGAGGTACGGCTGATGGTGTTTTTGTTGAAAATTTCCAAGGTACGTCATCGGTTTACAATAATAAAGTACAAGGTATTAGAAATTCAGGAACTGGATCGACTACATCAATTTCTGGTATACGTGCTTCACATACTGTAACGGGAACGCATACGTTAAGAATTTATAACAATGCAGTTTCTGAAATAACTTCAGGATATACTGGTATCGCATCAGCTACTAGAACGTTGAAAGGAATTCACATTTCTGGAACTGGAGGAACAACAACACAACTATACCAAATATACAATAACAGTGTTAGTATAGATGGCTCTGCATCACCAAATTTAAGTAGTACATGTTTTGAAGTTTCAACTTCAAGTGGACCAGTTTATAATTTAGGTAATAATATTTTTGCCAATTTCACAGCAACTCAAGCTGGTGTAGCAAGGCATTTTAGTTTAGCATCAACAAGTGCGACTTTGTTAGGGGCAGCAGGAACTGTGTCAAATAACAATGACATTTTTGTTGCTAATGATGCTGGTGTTACTGGTTTTGCTGCTCTTGGGAATTTAACAACATACACAACCGTAGCTAACTGGACAACTGCAACTACGTTAGATGCTGTTTCGTTATCTTTAAATCCTTCTTATTTAAGTAATACATCTAATCTTCACTCAGCTGCGTTAGGGTTAAATGCAACAGGTGTTGCTCCTCCAGCGTTTGTAACGAATGATTTGGATTGCGCTTTACGTGCTCCTGATAATGATATGGGTGCATACATTTTAACAGCATGTGCTGGTGTTCCAACTGCTGGATCAATCACTGGTGCTTCTGCAGTTTGTAGCAATCTTTCAACAACATTGACTTTAGCTGGAGCATCTGCAGAAGCAGGTATTACATATCAATGGGGATCCTCATTGGTTCCTGGTGGACCATATACAACTTTGTTAGGGACATCAGTGACTCAATCTACTGGACCTTTAGCTGCTCCTGTATATTATGTAGTTGGTGTGGGATGTACCGCAAGTGGTCTGTTTACAACTACAACTGAATTTACAGTTGGTGTGAATGCATTGCCAGTTGTTGCGGTTACTCCAACAACAGGATTGATTTGTTTACCTGGTGGTGCCGCAATTCCATTGTCTGCAACAGGCGCATTAACATACTCTTGGTTACCAATTGCTGGATTAACACCAGCTACAGGTAGTGCAGTTTCTGCAAATCCTACTTCAACAACAACTTATACAGTTACAGGAACTGATGGAAATGGATGTTTGGGCACTGCAACTTCAGTAATAACTGTTGCGAATAACCCATCTATCTCTTCAGTAACAGCTACACCTAGTGCTGTTTGTTTAGGAGGAAGTTCTCAATTACAAGTGAATTTTGGTGCTCCATTAGCTAATAATTATACTTTTTCTAATGGATCAGGTGCGGTATTGGACCCAATGATAGGAGCTACTACGATTCTTACTACTGCAGATGATGATACTCCAAATGCAGTTGCGCAAAATATCGGTTTTACTTTTAATTATAATGGAAGTGCTTATACGCAATTTTCAGTTTCTCCTGACGGATGGATGTTATTAGGAGGAGGAGTTGCTACAGGTCAATTTACTAATGCTGTAACAAGTGCTACTAATACTCCAAAAATTTATCCTTATTGGGATGATATGGCTACTGGTACAACAGGTAATGTTACATCTTTAATGATTGGTACAGCTCCAAATCGTATTTTAATTACACAATGGTTTGTTACTATACCTCGAGCTACTGCAGGTCCTGCGAATTCAACTTTCCAAACTTGGTTGTATGAAACTTCAGGAATAATTGAGTTTAAATATGGTACAATGGGAGCCGCTGCAATGAGTTCTTCTGTTGGTTTAACAGGTGGTACAACAAATTTCAATTGTGTTACACTTGCAACACCTTCTGCAAGTACTACTGTTGCTAATGATGCTAATCCAGGTCAACCTGTTTCAGGAGCAGTTTATACATTTACTCCTCCAACTGCAACAGTTGCTTGGACACCAGTCACTTTCTTGGATAATGCTACAATTGTAAATCCTTTGGCTTCAGGTGTTGTTACCACGACTGCTTATACTGTTACTGCAACGGCTCCATCAACATGTTTTTCTACAGGAACTGTAACAGTTTCAGCAGGTGCATTGTTAACTAGTTCGGCTGCTGCATCTCCATCAAATACTATTTGTGCAGGGCAAAATGTTACGTTACAAGCTACACCGATTGACGGTGGTGCGCCCTACACGTATGCATGGTCTGGTCCAAATGCATTTACATCAACAAGTCAAAACCCAATCCTAACAGCTGTTACAGCATTAGAAGAAGGTATTTACACAGTAATTATTTCTGACAATTGTGGATCTACAAGTACAAGTACAGTTACTTTGACAGTTAATCCACTTCCAGTTATGGGAGTTACTCCATTGACAGCATTGTATTGTGCTCCAGGAACACCTGTCACGAT
>JBILYS010000157.1:0-4990 GCA_044377625.1 Crocinitomicaceae bacterium | reverse complement strand
AGAAACGGTTTGATCTTTCCGCAAATAAATGGTTAAGTCATCAGTATTAATTCTTGGTATTTTAAGTATTTGTGTTCGTGAAATAATCGTTTGCAATAACTGATCTTGTTTCTCACTTAATAATATAAACAACGTTTTCGGTGGTGGCTCTTCGATGATTTTCAAGAGTTTATTTGAACAAACGGTGTTCATCTCTTCTGCCATCCAAATAATCATCACTTTAAACCCGCCTTCATACGATTTAAGAGAAAGTTTTTTGATTATTTCCTGACTTTCTTCAGTTCCAATAACCGGTTTACGTTCTTTTTCGTCTATTCTTTTTAACCAATCATTTTGACTAAAATAAGGTTCTTCTTTAATTTGTTCGCGCCAATGTCCGAGTGCAGCATCTGATTTTTTATAACTCGCTAAAACCACTGGAAAAGAAAAATGTAAATCAGGATGTTGTAATTCCGTCACTTTTCTGCAAGAAGGACAACTTCCACAACTGTCAGATGAATTTCTGCTGTCACAAAAAAGATATTGTACAAAAGCTAATGCTAGGGGAAGTCCTCCATGACCTGCGTTTCCTAAAAACAGTTGAGCATGACTTATCTTATCCTTTTCAACTTCTTGAATTAAATGTTTTTTTAATTCTTGCTGACCAACGACCTCTTTAAATTGCATAACTCAAAATTAATCGATTTTTTGGAATTGTTTTTGCAAAGTGCGAAACCAAAATACAATTATTGTATATTTATAAGCAAATAAATTTATCATGAAGAAGAGTTTTATATTCGCAAGTGTTCTTTTTTGTTCTACAGTTGCAACTGGAAGCAACCTAATTACAAACATTTCAATTAATGAAACAAAAAAAGAAGCGATTACTGTAACAATTAATGTTAGTAGTAACGGAAAGCCCGTTAAAGGTGCCTTAATCAGAATAACTTCTGCCGGAATGCCTATTGGATCTGCTACATCTGACGATTTCGGAAAAGCAATGATTGCTATTCCTACATATGGAAATCAATTGGTTCAAATTCAAGTTATGCATTCTTTATACAAGGATCAAAAAATGAGTGACATAGTATTGGTTAATGGCAAAACGTTCGACTTTATTTTAAAAAGTAAAACTGAATCTGTTGATGAAATAACTACTGAATCAGAAGAAAAAATTAATAAAATAGAAGATAAAACTATAAAATCAGAAGACAAAACAACGCAGCACGAGAAAGATGCTGAAAATTACGCTACTGAAAAAGAACAATCAGCTAAAACTCAAGAACAATTAACAAAAGAAAAAGCAGAGGCTGTTCGTTTGGCTGAAGAAAAAAATAAAATTGCTGAATCTAAAAAAACAGAAGCAGAAAAGAAACAAGCTGAAGCAGATAAGAAATTAGAAGAAGCTCAAAAAGCAAAAGAACAAAATGGCACTCAGGTTTCTGAAGATGCTAAAAAAAGAGAAGAAGAAGCAAAGCAACGAGAATTAGAAGCACAAGAGCGCCAAAAAGTGTTAGAAAATTCCCAACTTCAAAATGCCAAATCTGCTGACGAAAAAGCTAAAAAAGAAGCTGAAGAAGCTCAAAAAGGGCAATCTAAAGAAATTTCTGAGGCCGAAAAGAAAGCTAAAGAAGCAGAAGAAAAAGCTAAGGAGGAGAAAAAAGCTGCAGAAAAGAAAGAAGAACTTGCTAAAGAAAAATCTGATAAAGAGAAAAGTGCTTTAAAGGATGAAGAAAAAAAGGAAGAGAAAATAGCAGAGGAGAAAAAGGAAGCTGAAAAGGAAGCTAAAGAAGCTGAAAAAGAAGCCAAAGAAGCTGAAAAAGATATCAAAGAAGCTGAAAAGGATGCTAAAGAAGCTGAAAAAGAAAAAATTGCTGCTGCAGAATTGAAAGAAAAACTTGCAAAATACGATGAAGAGCAAAAAGAAATAGACGACACAAGAAAAGAATATAAAAAAGATCAAAAAAAGCTTGATGATAAAATCAAGAAAGGGAAAAAGCTTGACAAATTAAAAGATGAGCAAGACAAACTAGATGAAAAAGGAAAAAAACTAGATGAAAAACAGGATAAATTAGATGACAAGCGTAAAAAAGCGTTGAAGAAAGCAAACTAATTTTATCTAGATAATTTTAAAAGCGATGGGATATGTTCCATCGCTTTTTTTATTTTTAACAGAAAGAGTGCTTGAAAAACAAAACGCACCAATAGATTAATCGTACTTTTGAAAAAATAATTTTATGAAAATCGCATTCAAAATTTTAGCTCTAGGATTTCTTATAATTAACATTGTTTCTTGCACCGTTGTAACTGTTACAAATGTTCCTGGAAGAAAAAACAATTCTTTTCCTAAAGATATAATCGGAAATTATGAGGTTGAATTTCCTAAAGATTTTGCAGCGATAATGGAAGGTGAAGAAGGTAATAAAATGTATATTACATTCAATACGAATAGCATAATCATAAAAGACAAGGAAGGCGAAACGGAAACCAATCTTGGAGATTCCCTTTACTTTTCAATGATTGGAACAAACTATTATCTTTCCTTTGGAGGCGAACCCGAATTAAGCATTTTTAAACTTGTAAAAAACAAAAAGTCCATTTTACTTTATCCAATGTACGCGAGAGAAGATGTTACCGAAGAAGAGCTTTCTCACTATTTCACTTCGGTAGTTTCAACTTCTGAGGCATCAGATGATTCTGTTGGAATGTCAACATCTAGCTTTTCCGTCACTATTGATGAATCAAAATTAGAAGCATATTTTATGAGTGACATCCCGTTAAAAGAACCTTATAAGCTCATTAAGAAAAAGAAGAAAAAATAGTTTCAACTATCTAACTTTTCTAAATGATAGCAAAAAACAAGTACCATATTCTTTTACACCTCATCATTTTTATGTGGGGTTTTACTGGGATTTTAGGTGTTTTAATAGATCTTGATCCTTTTTACATCGTTTGGCACCGTGTTTTAATTGCTTTTATCGCCTTGGCAATTGGATTGATTTTTATGAAAAAATCTGTTCGAATTTGCTCTTCAAAAGAATTAATCAAAATCTTTGGAGTCGGAATTTTAGTTGCCTTACATTGGATGACTTTTTATAAATCTATAAGTTTATCAACAGCGTCTTTAGGCATTTTGTGTTTATCAACAACAACGATCCATGTTACTTGGTTGGAACCTTTAATTATGAAGCGCAAGTTCTCATTGTTAGAATTTTTCTTTGGATTAATTGTTATTTATGGAATTTACTTTGTTTCAAGTGATTTTGACACGAAAGATTATGAGGCATTAGTTTATGGCTTGTTTTCTGCACTCTTTGCTGCTTTGTTTTCGGTTTTTAACGCAAAATTAGCGGAAGATACTCCTTCCCATCAAATCACATTTTATGAACTGCTTATAGCATTTGTGTTCTTGACAATTGTCTTGATTATTCAGGGCGATTTCAATGCTCAATTATTTGAAATGAGGTGGAGTGATTTCTTTTGGCTGATTTTTCTCGGAGTACTCTGTACATCTTTTGCATTCTTAGCAACGATAGAGGTTGTTAAGCGTTTAGGAGCATTTACCGTTTCTTTGAGTATAAATCTTGAACCTGTTTATACGATAATTCTCGCAATTGTTATTCTCAATGAAAATGAAGTCTTGGGAAGTCAATTTTACATTGGATCCGCAATCATCGTTTTGGTTGTAATCGCAAACGCGTTAATAAAGTTTTACTTGAAGGCTCAAGCAAAAAAAAGTGCTTAACTCAACCCTGATTTTGCTAAATATTTTAACCAGGCTTCACTTTGAAATTCATTCATCACACGGGGAACTTTATTTTGAGCACCTGATTTACCAATTGATTCCATAAACGTATAAAAAGTCTTAACTGGTAATACCTTAATGGTTGGTTGTTTTAAATTAAACTTTCGAGCAGAAGCGTAATCGTCATTCAATATGCATAATTCCTTATCAATTAGGTCCATAATTAAAGTTGAATCTTTTGCATTATCCGAACCAATGAACCAAGCGTGTCTTTGTTCTAAGTTTTCTGCGAATAAACTAAATTCTGGGATTTCAATTCCCTCTCGTTTACTCACATTTTGAATAGCTGTATTAATATTATCCAAAGATAAATGTTCACCACAAAGGCTTAAAAATTGTTTAATTCGTCCGGTAATTTTAATTTCTCTTTCGTCTACATCAACAAAACGCACTAAATCACCTATCATATATCGCCAAAGTCCAGCATTTGTAGAAATAACCATTGCATAATCTACCCCTTTTGTCACTTGGCTTAAATTAAACGCTTCATGCTTATTTTTTACGTTTCCATGTTCATCAAAAAAATCGCTATTGAAAGGTATAAATTCATAAAAAATACCAGAATTCAAAAGAAGTTGCATCCCTTCACTTTCTGGAGAAGATTGGTAAGCAAAATAGCCTTCGCTTGCCAAATATGTATCTAATAAATGAACTTTTCCTCCAGAAATTTTTTCTAAACGCTGAATATAAGGCTCCATAAATACACCACCATGAACGTAAACTTGGAAATTTGGCCAAATATCATGAATAGTTTCAAGTTTGTAGAATTCAATTATTTTTTCCATCAGCATTAAACACCAACTCGGAACGCCTGCAATCATTCCAACATTCCAACTTGGTGCTTTCTTGATAATCATATCCATTTTTTTATTCCAATCCCGAATTCCAGTAATTCTATTTCCTGGCTTTGTAAATGGATTTACTACAAATGAGGTGTATTTTTTAAGAATTCCGCTTAAATCTCCTTCGATGTGCGTTTTCTTTTTGGTCAACTTCGTGCATCCACCAACAAGTAAAATGCTTGCACTAAAAAACGTTTCTGGAAGATCTAATTCATGTAAGGTGGATATTTGTCTTAAGCTTGTCTTTTGAAAAGACCTAATCATTTCTTCTGTAACAGGGATTCTTTTACTTGGTGATCCGGTAGTGCCAGAAGAAAGTGCAAAATGTTTTATTTTTCCTGGCCAAGTGTGGTCTTTTATTCCC
>JBILYS010000401.1:0-5016 GCA_044377625.1 Crocinitomicaceae bacterium | reverse complement strand
TCTATCTTCAATCTCCATAGCATGTGCAATCATGTTTTGCACGTTGCGTCCATATTCAGGAAGGATTAATTTACCTCTTGTTGTATTGTATTCCATTTTCAAATTAAAAATTTGATTCCGAATTCCGAATTCCGAATTCCGAATTATTACTTCTCAAGGAGTTTACCTAGAGCATTATTATATAATTCTTTCGCTTCTGTCACAAAACCAAAATGTTCATCATCCACCATCATTTTACCTTTTGTAACATGTCCTAACAAGGTAAAACTAACACCTGAATCAATCATAAATTCGATAAAATCTTCTTCATGATCTTCGTTCACAGTAACTACTACTCTACCTTGACTTTCACCAAATAGAAATGCATCTTCACGAATTTCAGAATCAGTTACGATATCAAAACCTAGTTCTCGTGGGAAAGACATTTCAACTAAAGTAACATATAATCCACCATCAGCAACATCATGTGCAGCATTAATTAATTCATTTTGAATCAATCCTTTCACCATATTCTGCATTGCGAATTCTTTTTCAAGATCGAAATGTGGCGCTGGTGAAGCTTTAATTCCGTGATAGGTAGCCAAATATTCCGACGATGCTATATCGTTTACACAATCTCCAATAATAAATATTAAATCTCCTTTTGATTTAAAATCAAGCGTCATGATACGATCTTTATCTTCTAAGATACCAATCATACCAATTGTTGGAGTTGGGAAAACCGGGATCTCAACACCATCTTTTACGGTTTGATTGTAAAAAGAAACATTTCCTCCAGTTACGGGTGTTTCGAATTTTAAACAAGCTGTTGACATTCCTTTAATTGCTCCAACGAATTGCCAGAAAGATTCTGGATTGTATGGGTTTCCAAAATTCAAGCAGTTTGTTATAGCACTTGGAACTCCTCCAGAGCAAACAATATTTCTAGCAGCTTCCGAAACAGCTATCATAGTTCCTACTTCAGGGTCAGCATTTACATACCGTGAATTACAATCCACCGTCATGGCTAAAGCCTTATTCGTTCCTTTAATATTTACAACTCCTGCATCTGAAGGACGATTGGTCGTCATTGTTTTTGTTCCAACCATTGAATCATATTGCTCATAAACCCATCGTTTAGAAGCTATATTCGGTAATTGCAACATTTTAAACGCAACTTCCTTTAAATCTTCAGGTTGTTTCACATCATCCATGTTGAATTTCTTGAATTCTTGGTAATATGCAGGTTCTTTATATTCTCTATTATATTGTGGTGCGCCACCTCCAAGAACGAGTGATTCAGCAGGAACATCTCCCACCATTTCGCCGTGCATGAAATAACGAACACGATCAGAATCGGTAACAACACCAATTTCTTCAGCATGTAAATCCCATTTATCAAAAATTCGTTTTACAACATCTTCTTGTCCTTTCGCTACTACAACCAACATTCTTTCCTGAGATTCAGAAAGTAAAATCTCATACGGAAGCATGTTTTCTTGTCTCGTTGGAACTAAATCCAAATGAATATCCATTCCAACATTTCCCCCAGCACTCATTTCACAAGTTGAACAAGTTATTCCTGCAGCACCCATGTCTTGCATTCCGCGAATAGCATCCGTTTGAGCCAATTCCATGGTTGCTTCTAATAATAATTTCTCCATAAATGGATCACCAACTTGAACAGATGGTAAATCATTTGCTGAATCTTCTGTAATATCTTTTGATGCAAAAGCGGCTCCAGCAATTCCATCTTTACCTGTTGCAGAACCAACAATGAAAACTGGATTTCCTGGCCCTGAAGCCTTTGCAGAAATTACTTTTTTCGAATCTATAATTCCAGCTGAAAACGCATTAACTAATGGATTTGTATTATATGAATCATCGAAGAAAACTTCACCTCCAACGATAGGAATACCGAAAGCATTTCCGTAATCTCCAATACCTTTAGTCACACCTTTAACCAACCATTTTGTTCGATCATTTTCAATATTTCCAAATCGCAAAGAATTTAACTGTGCGATTGGTCTTGCACCCATTGTAAAAATATCTCTATTGATTCCACCAACACCAGTAGCCGCTCCTTGATAAGGTTCTAATGCACTTGGATGATTATGTGACTCGATTTTAAATACACATCCTAAGCCACCACCGATATCAACCATACCAGCATTTTCTTCACCAGCTTTTACAAGCATGTGTGGACCATCTTTAGGTAAAGTCTTTAACCAAACGATTGAATTTTTATAAGAGCAGTGTTCCGACCACATCACTGAATAAACTGCAGTTTCAGTAAAATTAGGCGTTCTACCTAAAATTCCTTTAATCATTTCAAACTCATCTTGACGTAAACCAAGATCGATTGCTTGTTCCAATGTTGCTTCTTGTTGCAAAGTACTTTCCATAAATAATAAATGTGTTACAAATGTAATGATTTATTTTTTTTGCTAACTGAATATAGGTCTAATTACACGCATTTATTAATTTGTTGAAAAAAAATTTTTTTTATAGATATTTACATTGTAATTTTACTACCATAACCTTTACCATGAATAAATCAATTACTATTGCTATCGCAGTAATACTGCAAACTTTGTCGTCTCATTTTTTTTCGCAAACATTGTTTTCGAATGGAGCTACATTAATCGTTAATTCCGGTGGGATTTTAGCAAGTAATGGAGGCGTCTCACTTATTAATTCGTCTCAAGTAACCAATAATGGTGACATCTTTATAACTAAAAATTCAACCAATTTATTTCCTGGAACATTAACTATTAATACAGCTTCTAACTTATCTGGGAATGGAATCTATAAAGTTGAACAAGATTGGATAAACGATGCTATTTTTTCAGCAGGAGCAAGTACTGTTAATCTTTATGGAAATACAGAACAATTTATTACAAGTACTAATAATACAATTTCAGAATTCAATAATTTAATATTGACAGGAAATGGTACGGGAAATAATCGCAAGAAAACCTTACAAAACGTTAATGCAAGAATTTCTATAACTGGGCAACTTACTCTGAATGATAGAGAATGCGCTACTCAAACAAATGATTTATCTGTTTTAAATCCTTCAAATGGTGCTATTACAAATTCTTTGGTTTTTGGAAATGAAGGTTTTGTAAGTAGTGATATTCCAGGTTATTTGTTATGGGCTACAAATTCAACGAATGCTTATAATTTCCCTGTAGGATCAAGTAACGGCACTTTGAGATACCGTGCCGCAATCATACAACCAAGCTCTTCCCTTTCAAATGAATATGCTGTCAGAATGAATAATGTTATTGCTGATAATGATGGTTATTTTTTATCTCAGCATGACGCAGACGTTTCTGCTGCGAACACTTTATTTTATCACTCAATAGAACAAACTTCTGGTACAACAAAAGCAGATGTTACATTAACCTATTTCGCTGCTGCAGATGGCGATTGGGCAAATATGGCACATTGGACTGATAACACAAGTATGTGGAATGACATGGGAACAACTTCTGTTGGTGCTCAAACTTATTCTTCGGTTCAAAAAGCAAGCTGGGATTTTTCAGATGGTTACCAACCTTTTGTATTAACGAACATTAATGAAGAATTAATAATACCAAATGTTTTTACACCTAATAATGATGGTGCCAATGATTCATATTTTGTAACTGCAAAAGGAATTAAAGAATATAATATAACTATTCTGAACAGATGGGGAGATGTTGTATTCGAATCAAATGATATTACAAAACAATGGGATGGAACTACTGGAGGTAATTTATGTACTGAAGGAACGTACTTCTATTTTATAAAAGCAAAATCCGCATCGAAGGATTTTTTAAAACAAGGTCATATTACCCTTAACTATT
Organism: Crocinitomicaceae bacterium; assembly: GCA_044377625.1. GTDB lineage: Bacteria > Bacteroidota > Bacteroidia > Flavobacteriales_D > Crocinitomicaceae > M0103. Next base: position 1,183 of record JBILYS010000401.1, on the reverse strand, counting down.
AATATTTAAATCAATTTATTTCAAGATGAAATTACTTAAATTCTCCTTACTTAATTCTCTATTATTTGTTTGTTTCAACACTGCGTTTGGACAGAACAATGTGGGAATTGGAACAACAACACCAGATGCTAGCTCTATATTAGAAATGCAAGCCACAAATAAAGGAGTTCTTGTGCCAAGAATGACAACTGTTCAAAGAACAGCTATTCTTACTCCAGCGAATGCATTGTTGGTTTATGATACTGATTTTAACTGTTTTTATTACTTTGTAACAGCAACTGGATGGCAAAATTTATGCGCAGGAACAGCGGGACCAGCAGGTCCAGCAGGACCGGCAGGGCCAGCGGGAACTAATGGAACTCCTGGTACAACAGGTTTAACTGGACCAGCAGGTGCTACAGGTCCGGCAGGACCATCGGGACCAGTAGGTGCAACAGGACCGCAAGGTGCAACAGGACTTTCTACTACACCTGGACCGACGGGACCAGCAGGACCAGCGGGACCAGCAGGGACTAATGGTACTAATGGTACTAATGGTACTAATGGAATAGACGGAATTAATGGTGCTCCAGGTGCGACTGGAGCAAATGGAACTAATGGAATTGATGGAGCAGCAGGTGCGACAGGACCAGCAGGAACAAATGGTATAAATGGAATTGATGGAGCAGCAGGTGCGACAGGACCTGCGGGAGCAACAGGACCAACAGGTTTAACTGGGCCAGCAGGACCAGCAGGTGCTACGGGACCAGCGGGTGCAACAGGACCAACAGGTTTAACAGGACCAACAGGACCAACAGGTTTAACAGGACCAGCAGGAGCTACGGGACCAACAGGCTTAACAGGTTTAACAGGACCAGCAGGTGTTGCAGGGCCAACAGGTTTAACAGGTTTAACAGGACCAGCAGGTGTTGCAGGGCCAACAGGTTTAACTGGATTAACAGGACCCGCAGGAGCTACGGGACCAATAGGCTTAACAGGTTTAACAGGACCAGCAGGTGTTGCAGGGCCAACAGGTTTAACTGGACCAGCGGGTGTTGCAGGACCAACAGGTTTAACTGGATTAACTGGGCCAGCAGGTGCTACGGGACCAACAGGTTTAACTGGATTAACTGGGCCAGCAGGTGCTGCAGGGCCAACAGGTTTAACTGGACCAGCGGGTGTTGCAGGACCAACAGGTTTAACT
>JBILYS010000015.1:0-14235 GCA_044377625.1 Crocinitomicaceae bacterium | reverse complement strand
GAATGGATCTTCCGCGTTTATGCGGCATTGAATCGCATGTAAATGCGGATAATAATTTTTTCCTGAGATTTTTTCTCCAGCAGCCAATTTGATTTGCTCCTTAATCAAGTCATAATCAATAACTTCTTCAGTGATTGTGTGTTCCACTTGAATACGTGTATTCATTTCCATGAAATAGAAATCTCTGTTTTTATCCACTAAAAATTCCACTGTACCAACGCCTTCATATTTAACAGCTTTTGCTGCTTTAATAGCTGCTTCTCCCATTTTCTCTCTTAACTCTTCAGTCATGAAAGGAGATGGAGTTTCTTCTACTAATTTTTGATGACGACGTTGAATTGAGCAATCACGTTCTGATAAATGACATGCATTTCCATATTGATCCCCTGCAATTTGAATTTCAATATGACGAGGTTCTTCAATGTATTTTTCCATGTACAAACCGTCATTTCCAAATGCTGCTCCGGCTTCTTGTCTTGCAGAATCCCATGCAGCTTGCAGATCTTCTTCTTTCCAAACAATACGCATTCCTTTTCCACCACCTCCGGCCGTAGCTTTTAGGATAACTGGATAAACAACTTGCTTTGCATTCTTGATACAATCAGCCATGTCTTTGATCAAACCAACTGAACCTGGAATACAAGGAACACCAGCCTTAATCATTGTTGCTTTCGCATTAGCTTTGTCGCCCATTCCAGAAATTTGCTCTGGTGTTGCACCAATAAATTTGATTCCGTGCTCCTGACATACTTTTGAAAATTTCTCGTTTTCAGAAAGGAAACCATAACCAGGATGGATTGCATCTGCATTTGTAATTTCTGCAGCAGCAATAATGTTTGCAATTGATAAATATGATTTTGAACTTACAGGAGGTCCAATACATACCGCTTCATCAGCAAAACGAACAGGTAAACTATCTTTGTCGGCAGTTGAATAAACGGCAACAGTTTTAATTCCCATTTCTTTACATGTACGAATAATACGCAATGCTATTTCACCTCTATTGGCAATTAATATTTTTTTGAACATACTTCTTTAATTTGGGATTCGGAATTCGGAATTCGCAATTATAAATCCTGAATTTCAAATTGTTTAAGCTGGATCTACTAAGAATAATGGTTGATCATATTCAACTGGAGAAGCATCGTCAACCAATACTTTTACAATTTTACCTGAAACTTCAGATTCAATTTCGTTGAACAATTTCATTGCTTCAATAATACAAATTGTATCACCGTTTCCAACCATTTGACCAACACTGATGAAAGGCTCTTTGTCTGGACCGTTTGAACGGTAGAACGTTCCAATCATTGGTGATTTTACAACGATATAATTTGCGTTCTCATCAACAGGAGCTGCTGCTATTGGCGCTGCCGCAACTGGTGCCGCTGCAACTGGAAGAGCTGCTGGAACTGGAGCACTTGCTTGAACATAAATAGGTTGATCGTTACCTTTCGATTTATTCTCAGCTTTTATTACAATTTTGAAATCTTTTTGCTCGATTTCAACTTCACTAACCCCTGATTTAGCAACAAATTTTATTAGATCTTGTATTTCATGCAGATTCATATCTCTTAAATTTTATAATGGTAAAAATAGTTTTTTTTATGAATTATATGCCCATTTCAAATAAATTGCACCCCATGTAAATCCACCACCAAAGGCAGATAAAATAAGCGTGTCACCTTTTTTCAATTGACTTTCGTAATCCCACAGACAAAGAGGTAAAGTTCCTGCTGTAGTATTTCCGTATTTTTGAATATTAATCATTACTTTTTCCTTCGGAAGGCCCATTCTATTTGCCGTAGCATCAATGATTCTTAAATTGGCTTGATGCGGAACTAACCAATCAACATCATCACTTGTTAGGTTATTTTTTTCCATGATTTCAGCAGAAACTTCAGCCATATTCGTCACAGCAAATTTGAAAACTTGTTTTCCTTCTTGCTTCACGTAATGCAATCTATCTTCAATCGTTTGATGTGTAGGTGGATTTGCCGAACCGCCTCCTGGCTGAATCAAGTAATTTCTCCCAGCACCATCAGCTCTTAATATAAAATCCAGAACACCTAATCCTTCTTCATTTGGTTCTAATAAAACAACACCTGCTCCATCACCAAAAATCACACAAGTCGTGCGGTCTTGGTAATCAATTATTGATGACATTTTATCTACACCAATAACTAATACTTTTTTGTACTTACCAGTTTCAATAAATTGTGCTCCTGTTGCCAAAGAATAAATAAAGCCTGAACAAGCTGCGATCACATCATAACCCCAAGCATTTTTCATTCCTACTTTATCACAAACGACATTCGATGTGCTTGGAAAAGGATAATCAGGTGTTACTGTTCCACAAATTACTAAATCAATATCAAGTGGATCAATTCCTTTTTTTTCTAACAATTGTGAAACTGCTGCAGCTGCCATATCTGAGGAAGCACCATCTTTCATTATACGTCTTTCCTCAATTCCTGTTCGAGATAAAATCCATTCATTCGACGTGTCAACAATTTCCGCAAGGTCATCATTGGTAAGAATATGTTCAGGAACATAACCTTGAACTCCTGTAATTGCGGCTGTAATCTTTCCCATATTAACTAAATGCTTCATTTACCTTAGCAGCTAACCCCGATTGAGCAACTTCAAAGGAATGTAATATCATATTTTTAACGGCAATACTATTTGAAATTCCATGACCTATAATCACATTTCCTTTCACTCCTAGGATTGGAGTACCACCGTAATTCTCATAATTAAATCTATCAAAATACTCGTCTTGAATTCCTCTCATTTTCATAAGCGTATAAATTCCTTCAGCTTCTTTCAATACAACATTTCCGGTGAATCCATCACAAACAACAACATCAGCTTTACCAAAGAAAATATCTCTTCCTTCTATATTGCCAATAAAATTGATGTCATCAGAATCGGCCATCAGTTTATGAGCTGCTAAAGTCAACAGGTTTCCTTTCGATTCTTCTTCGCCAATATTCAATAAAGCAACTCTTGGATTTTCGATACCATAGACATTTTTCGCATACAGTGCACCCAAAACAGCAAACTGATATAAAACATCTGCTTTACAATCTGCATTGGAACCAACATCTAATAATATAGATTTCGAACCGTCAATTTGTGGCAACGCGGATGTTATACATGGACGAATAACTCCTGGAATTGTATTGATTTTATAGATTGCTCCAACCAACATTGCTCCAGTATTTCCTGTACTTGCAAAAGCTTGAATTTCTTTTTTGGCAAGAAGATCAAATCCAACAGCGATACTGCTATTCGGTTTTTGAGGAATTGCTCTCGTAGGATGATCCTCCATTGTAATACAATCTGGTGCATGTACAATTTCGAAATCAGCTAGATTTCCACCTAACGACAAAAGGCCACTAGAGATTTGATCTCTGTCGCCTAATAAAACGATTGTTACGTCGTCTGGAAGTTCTTTTTTGGCAAGTATTGCTCCCGAAAGGTTCGCTTCCGGAGCAAAATCACCGCCTAAAACATCAATTCCAATCTTCATTAAGAAAGAAAATTAAGTAAAAGCAATAATTAAATTGCTACTTCTTTCTCTGCTAAAACTCTACCTTTATAATAAAGTTTTCCTTCATGCCAGTGTGCATGGTGGAACAAATGCGGTTGTCCTGTTGTTGGACATGTTGCAATGTTGTGAGCAACAGCATTCTTATGCGTTCTTCCTTTGTCACGTCTAGTCCTCGATATTTTTCGTTTAGGATGTGCCATTTTACTTATTTATTTTATTTTAATTCAAATTTTTAAGGGGAAACATACTTGGATTTATTGGCATATCATCGCCGTCATCCTCATCGTCATCCCAATCTTCATCGTCCCAATCATCGTCGTCCTCTTCTTCTGAGTTTTCTGATTTTTGAGGCATATATTTACTCAACAATTCCATCATTTCCTCGTTACATTCACCTTTTGGATGAACTAAACGTGACGGAAGTGAAACAGTGATTAATTCATAAATTGAATCATACAAATTAATTTCATAATCATCTGGATGCAAAACAACCAGTGTTTCATTATCACTTGGCTCTGTGTCAAAGGTGTAAATCAAACGATACTGCCCATTAACTGGAACTTCGTATGCATCATTACAACGATCACATTGCGTTGAAACTGTTCCTTTGATTGTAAATTCACCAATCATCATGGTTCCTTTTTTCTCAAATACAAGTTTCACATTCACATTGCCATTGTGAATAATTGAGTATTCTCTATCTTCAAAGAACGCATCATGAATTTCAAATTCAAATTCATGAAACCCAAGTTTCAAGCCTATAAACGGAATAATATATTCTTTTTTCGTCTTCACGCTGAGCAAAAATTGGAGGGCAAAGGTAGCATTTTAAACGTAAAATTGTTCATATCTTTTGTTTTTTTTACGAAAAAGATGATTTAACGCAATGTGATGTGCTACTGCCTATAGAAAACTATTAATTATCAATAAATTACCTTTTCAATTTCTTTTGCTCTCAAACACAGAAAAAAACAAATTACTCGATGTCGCTATTATTTCTTCTTTTTTCTTTCGGGCTTATTGCCAAAGGATTTGCAAAAACCTCTTTCGAAAATTTTCTATTTCTATAAACATCCATGGCAACATAAATTGCGTTGCGCATAGATTGCTCTGAAGCTTTGTTTTGTCCCACAATATCAAATGCAGTTCCATGATCCGGTGAAGTACGTACAATTGGCAAACCAGCTGTGTAATTCACACCATCCTCAAAAGCCAACGCTTTGAATGCTGCTAATCCTTGATCGTGATACATTGCTAAAACACCGTCAAATTGAGAGCGTGCATTTGAACCAAAAAACCCATCAGCTGGATAAGGTCCAAAAGCCAATATATCTTCTCCTTTTGCTTGATTAATCGCAGGGGAAATAATTTCTTGTTCTTCCGTTCCCATTTTACCATTTTCACCAGCATGTGGATTCAATCCAAAAACAGCAATTTTAGGTTTTAAAATTCCAAAGTCTTTTTTCAAACTTGCTTCAAACGTTTTAATCTTGTTCAAGATTTTTTCTTTGGTCAAGGCGGAATTCACATCTTTCAAAGCAATATGCGTTGTAACAAGCGCTACCCTCAAATTTCCAGAAACCATTAACATTAACGCATCATCAACACCCGACAAATCAGCCAAATATTCTGTGTGACCAGGAAATTTAAATCCTGATTTTGCCATTGCTTCTTTCGATATCGGAGCTGTAACTAAAACATCAATTTTACCTGAAGCTAAATCTTGTGTTGCTTGTTCCAATGCTAAAAAAGCATATTTCCCACCCGTTTCAGTTGCTTGACCCAATTGATATTCTACCTCATCATTCCAAACGTTTACCACATTTACTTTGCGTATTTGCGCTTCTTCAGCTGTTCGACAAGATTGGTAATTGAATTCAAGTTCACCTAGTATCTTTTTATAATGTGAGAAAACCTTCGTTGAACCATAGATAATTGGCGTACAATCCAACAGTAATCTCGAATCGTTTAAAGATTTCATGATTACTTCAGCACCAATACCATTGATATCACCAATTGAAATTCCAACCTTGATAGGATTAGGATTTCCTAGTTCCTTCTCCTTTTCTTTGTCTTTTTCTATCATTTAATTTTCTTCAAAAAATTGTATAATAAACGAACACCGGCTCCTGTTCCTCCTTGTCCTTTATAATCTTCTTTTGCATCCAACCACGCTGGACCAGCAATATCCATGTGAATATAAGGCGATTTAACGAAATGCTCCAAAAACTTTCCTGCTGTGATCATTCCAGCATTTGGTCCACCAAGATTTTTTAAATCTGCAATTTTCGATTTCACCTCTTTTCCATAATCATCCCAAAAAGGAAAACGAACCACACGTTCATGCGTTTCATTACCCGCTTTTTCCAGAAGTTCAAAATATTTATCGTCAGCATTTCCCATGATGATAGATGCATTTGTTCCGATAGCTTTAACTGCTGCACCTGTTAAAGTTGCCGCATCGATTACCAATTCTGGTTTGTATTTATTAGAATAAGCCAACGCATCAGCCAAAATCATTCGTCCTTCTGCATCAGTATTTAATACTTCAACCGTTGTTCCGTCATACATTGTAACGACATCTCCAGGCGCATAGGCGTTCATCCCGGGACGATTATCTGTTGCTGGAATTAACACAACGACATGCACTTTTAATTTCTGAATTGCAGCCAAATAAACTGCGCCCACCATACAAGCCGCGCCAGCCATGTCACATTTCATGACATCCATCGAACCTGGTGTTGGTTTTAAGCTCAATCCACCAGTATCGTAAACAACACCTTTACCAACTAAAACAATTGGTTTTTTGTTAATTGCTTTTTCTGGTTTGTATTCTACAATCGTAAATGTTGGTGGGTCAATTGAACCTTGGTTTACTGCTAGTATTCCTCCCATTTTCAATGCTTCAATCTGAGATTTTTGCAATACTTGAACATTGAATCCAACTTCTTCACCTAAGGCAACAATGTGTTCGCTAAGTTGTGTTGCGTTTAAATGTGAAACAGGTTCATTCACACGGTCACGTGCCCAAAAAACTGCTTTTGCCATTGCAGCTAATTCATCTAATTTTTTCTGTGTAATTTCCGTTGGAAATACTAGTTCTTTCAGAGCATGTGTTTTCTTTTTCTCATCCTTGAAATATTTGATGAATTGATAAGAAGAAAGTAATAACCCTTCACCAACCATAAATATAGCAGCCGTTTCACCTAAAAATGCGACTGAGCTATTTTCTTTTGTTAGGAATGAAAACACTTTAGATCCAGCAACGCGCAATTCTTCGTTTTTTTGATCTTCTTTCACGAAGAACACGAATCCATTTGTCGTCTTCAAAAAGTCAAATTTCTCTTCTCCTTTTTGAAATTTCGTATGATATGAGACAACATCTTTGCTTACTGACGCGTCTAATTTTGTTTTTTTATTGGAAACAATTACGATTGAGGTATCAGCCGTTAATTCTCCGAAATGTTTTAATTGAATCATAGTGAATTCTTTATTTTAACAAAAGTAATGAAGTTCATGAAATAGGGGTAATAAAAAAAGAGATGTTCAATTATTCGCTCGCTCCGCTGCAGTTGCACTGCTGCGGCACAAATCAAATCCTAATCAATTCTAATCTGCAATCTTAAAGAATTTTAAGATGTTCTTATGAAAATTCCGCAGCAGTGCAACTGCAGCGGAGCAACGTAAGAAAAGAATTCATTATGCAGTAATAATCTCGCTCTGCTGAAGTTGCATTGCTGCGGCACAAACTAAACACTAAACAATTCTAAATCAACCAAATTTCTTCCTTTCAAAAAATATGATTAACTTAATATAATGCAGCAAGGAGTCAAACAAAACATTAAAAAAAATAGCAGTTATTTTTTAACCCTTACGGTGGTTGAATGGTTAGATGTATTTACTCGAAAAAATCATAAAGATGCAATTATTGATTCTTTACGTTATTGCATAAAACAAAAGGGATTGAATGTTTATTCCTATTGTTTGATGACCAACCATCTTCACCTCATAGTCAACTGCAATGAACCCTTTCAATTAAGTGACGTTATTCGTGATTTCAAAAGACATACTGTTAAAACAATTATTCATCAAATTATCAATGAACCTGAAAGTAGAAGAAAATGGCTATTGCGTGAATTTCAAAAAGCAGGTGAACAAAATTCAAGAAACAAATCTTATAAGTTTTGGCAAACTGGTAACCATGCGATTGAACTCTATAATGAAAAATTTGTTTGGGATAAAATCAATTACATTCACAACAATCCAGTAGAAGAAAAATTTGTTATCAATCCTGAAGAATGGATTTATTCATCAGCCTCAAATTATTTATTGGGTAAAGGAATTTTGGAAGAAGTGTATTGTTTGGAGCCAAGGTTACAAACAATTAGGTGAATGATGAAAATTTTTGCCGCAGCAGTGCAACTGCAGCGGAGTAAGGGGTCCAGCGATAAACAGTTTGGGGCAGTTATTTATAAGAACAATATTTATCACGAATATCTTTAAGAATTTTTTGCTCATGTTTACTCTTCGTCTTTATTTCATAAATTGCAAAACAAAAATCAGTATTAACTTTTTCTCCAATTTTATTTATTCTTTTATAAACAACCGAAGGCATAATAAAATTTTTCTGCTTTAAAATAAGCTCTACCATTTCAATATTTCCAATTAACAATGCCTCAGAAATTGGAAGATATTCCCCTTCATATGCTCCTTTGTTGATTTCTGCACCATTATCAATTAAGTACTTTGTCATTTCAAGATTATTATCTCCAATTGCTAAAATAAGTGGTGTTGTTTCATAAAGACTTTTTGAAACATTTTTATTACTTTCAATTTTATTAACATCTGCATTGTGTTCAACTAAATATCTAATGAAATTTTTTGTTTCTGAATCAAAAGTATTATGAAAACAACAAGTCAAAGGTGTTTCGCCATCAAATCCTGATTTATTTGGGTTCGCCCCCATTTTTATTAAGGTTTTAGCTGATAAGTACTTTTTATTTTTAATCGCAAATATCAAAGGTGTAATGCCAAATTTAGGTTCTTGGTAGTCTTTATTATTAGTATTTTTCTTTGCTAATTCGATTACCGTGTTCAAATCCTCAAAATAAACAGCTTCAATAAACATTGACAATGAATCATTCTTTATTTCAGAAGTATAAAATTCAATTTCACTATTACTTTTTCTCTCACAACTAAGAATTGTTAGTGCAAATAGAAAATACCAAAACATTCTTATTTTCATAATGTTGGTTGATTATTAATGGTCACGACCCGCTCCGCTGCAGTTGCACTGCTGCGGCTCTTAAAAAGTTCTAATTCTTTTAGTTGATCTTCTTCATATTGTTTTCCGCAGCAGTGCAACTGCAGCGGAGCAAAACAATATTGATTTTTACTCCTCCTCAATCATCTCGGCTTCTCCTTCAATCTCCTCGTCATCACCATAATTATTCATGTTGACATCGTAAAATTCCTTGTTCAATGCTTTGCCAAGTTGGTAATTGGTGATAATAATGTCCAAAAGATTTTCTCTGTACTTGATTTCTTCTTCTAAGTTCGGAAGATTTGGATTCAAGCAAATATCTCCTAAGTACTTGGTTTTTGAAAGGTCGCCGCCTAACCAGCGTCCGTCACGTTTACCCATCACATAATTTCCAACTAAATTTAGTTTGCCATACGGATCATAATATTTCCAAACACCCGTTGGCAAACCATTTTTCATCCAGCCTTCGTTTTGAAGCACACCGTTATCATAATGATTTCTTACATAACCGTTCATGCGGTCAATGGTATCTTTTCCTTGCCAGAAAGTCATGTATTGACGGATTTCATAATGATCGGTGTGCGAACAATCATATTTCTCAAATTTCTCGATGATGTAACTTTGGCTAATGATATCACCAGCTGCATTGAAGTCGATCAAGATTCCCTTCGATTTAAATTGAATAGAATCATTAACAGTGATGATAGTATCGAAATAATCAGCTTCGTATAGCATTTCGCCTTCATAACTGTAATATTTCCAACAACCCACTTTTTTTCCTGATGAGATTCCACCATCTCTCGCAATTGAATCATTCGGATAATATTTCGTGATGTGATAGTCAATACTTTCCTTGTTCACGAGACTTGGTCGACCATAATAAGGTCTTTCATAATACTCTCTGCCAATTCCCAAAGAAGAAAGTACCCTGTCCAAACTTTGGGTGGTTGTGATATCTGATGGTTGGAAAAAAATTGAATCTCTCCAATCAAATAAATAGCGTACACTTAATTGGTTTTCTTCCCATATTTTCTCTTCAACTGGAAATGAATAAAGGAATTTCACATAATGGTATTTGAATCCTAATGTGTCAATTGCTTCATAATCATCAATTGGTTCGCCGTTTAAGAAAAACCCTCGTTTCGCCAATTTACCATTCGTATGATATGAACGCGATTCTCCTTGTAATAAGCCATTTTGAAAATTAAGATCGAATAGCAACATTGAATCTTGGCCTTTAAGTGTTAAATACGTTCGAACATAACCATCCAACGAACCGTCTTTGTAGTTCAAACTTGTATAAGCGAGGTTGTTTCTCTCAAAGGCAGGACCATCTCTGTACCCATCTTTAAATATTTCTTGTTCGTTCAATTCTCCTAACCAATTGTATCTATTTGATTGTCCGTTTGCCACGCCATTTTTATACTCCTTTGTAGAATACAAATAATGTGTTTTTCTTTTTGGCATAGAGTCTTGCATGTATTCGTCTCTATCATAATCAAGGTAATCTTCATAATAAGGATACAAATTGTCGTATTCTTTGACTGTTCCATTGACCATTCCTTTTTCAAATGGAATTTCATATACTACTTTCCCAAATTGATCTTTGATTGTCCAAAGACCTTGAGGTAAACCATTGCTCATAAAACCATTTACCTTCTTAGCAAAAGGGCGATCATTTTTTTCTGAATACTTTTTACCACTTTCCATGTCATATTCATAATCATCTGCATAAGGGAATTCAACATATTCTCCAATAAAACCGGCAAATAAAGACGCAAAAATATTCGCTCCAAAATCCTCATCAACTTCAGAACCATCTAATGTGTTGAGAAGAACTTCATTTTCAATTTTACCTGTTTTTTTATACTTAACAATCGACTTATTTAATGTTTTCGTCATGGTGTATGAGCGAGCCAATACCATTTTCACATTTTTCCCATTTTTATAACTGAAACTTTTTTCATTCATGATTAAATCAATTTCACCGGTGAATGGTTTCTCATTCTTCTTAAGGATATATTCATCTGTCAACATAAAAATATCACCAAATTCATTCACATTTCGCTGAGGAATCGAATCCTTTTCAATGTAATCGCTTATAGCTGCTGATGTTGTTGTTTTAAGCGTTAAATCCCCAATTTTATAATTTTTGAAGCCTGTCCAACTTTCGAATGAATCACTGAACTTCAATTCTGCACTTAATGATGGTTTGCCAGTAATAGAATAAGATTCGAACTTCAACGTTTTATCAGCAGGAAAATAACTTCTTGAATAAAGCAAGGTTGAATCTTCTTTGAACCAAGACCTATAGATCACAATTGAATCCTTTTGTTCGAATTCTAGTGTGTCTAATTTATCGTAGAAATAGTATTTCCCGTAACCTCGATCTTCAGCGATATAACCATCAATTGTAACAAATTTTACCTTTTCCGGCTGAAAATTTATTCGTTTGAATTCCCCTTTTGCATCAAATACTATTTCATTGAATAATTTGCCATTATAATCATAAATAGATTGCACAAAATGATTGGAGTCCGCTACAAATGAAACCACATCATACGGTTTCCCATTATCCCAGAAGATAGTATCTTCTTCTACAAGTTGACCATCTTTAAAATCGTAATGCACCATTAATTGACCATTCGGATATCTTTTCTCATAAACGCCGTCATAGTAAAAAACTACTCCCAAGCTGTCAATGAGTTTCGCCATACTTACATAATCTTGTAGTTTGGAATCATAAATCAAATTCTTATACGCATTATTCTCCTCATTATAACCTTCATCGTAATATCCTTCTTCACCATAATATTCATCTTCTCCGTAATATTCCTCTTCATAATCACCACCATCATAAGAAGTAATTTTCTCTTCATCCAATTCAAGATCTACTTCTTTCGGATAATTAATTCCATACATTTTTGAAAAGGAGATATAAGCATCATATTTTGAATCAAAGTCAAAGGCAGGATTATAATCTTGATCCGTTATCATCCGTTTTCTAATCAAAGGAGTGTGTGCAGCTGTCTCTTTTTCAGCTGGAGTATATGACCAGGTAATTACCGTATTATTTCTATTTCTTTTCCGTGTTTTACCTTTGCCTGTATAACCAACGGTTCTTTCCTTCCATTGACCAACTGCTTCATTATTTTTATAAGTCCCTTCTAAAACTGGGTACAAAGAATTAGTATAACTTGCGCAATATCCATTTTTAAATCCAGCTGCATAATTTGTAATTTCAATGGTTGTATCCATATCTGGATATCCTCTTTCTATATACATTTTAGCATCTATTTTGCCTAAATTGTAAGGTGTTTTTCGATTTTCTAAATACCACTCCCCTACCTTTAATCCTTTCTCAAACCTACCTTTTTTTAATGTGTCTCCTTGAACATTGAACCAAATGGCTTCTCCTTCAAGCATATTGTTCTTAATCGAAAAGTAACCTGAAACTTTTGTTTCATTAAATTCTAATCTACCATTCTTCTTAATCGGATAATATCCACTAAAATATTGGACATATTTACCATCAGGAATAACATCCAAACTTGGAATTATATCGCTTTCCAACGTATAACGCTGTTCTAAAAGGGGGAACGGATTTTTACGCACTGCTTTTTTGAATTTTCCATTCAAGTGTTTTTGATTGTCCCGGTATTTTCTGCCTTTCAGTGCTTGAAAAAAGATTTTTCTTTTACTCTTGCGATATTCTTTTTTATTGAAATCTTCTCCAAACGTTTCAGCGTAATAATCTCGATAAGAATATCTCGGTCCTTTCGATCTTTTTACAGCGACATAATAATTACTATGAACGGTTACCGGATTTTCAAATGGATACACATAATATGCAATTCCATTTAAAGTATCTTGCTCTATTTTTTTTTGAGCGAAACATTCAAAATTACTAATTAGGAAAATGGAAATGAGCGTAATAAATCGGAAAATTGAATGGCCTATTTTATTCATATTTTATTAATTCTATTGAGATCCGTGCTGTTTTATCTTGTTGATTTTCTTTCCGATGAATAACCTTTATTGGTCGATTCAATTTATCCAATTTAATTTCTGATACTATTCGAGTTAAAAAAAGTTTTCCTGAAAACGTTGAATCAATGTAACCGTTACAATATCCATTTTGATTATACATTAAGGTTCTATTATTTTCAAACGGCCTTTCTTGTCTTAATATTGTTTCAATTCTGTTGGAACTTGAATTATACTTGAATTGTTGCACATCTCGTTCGTTCACTTTATTAATAACCCTATATTGTTTCTCAGGATGCATCGGTTTTCCAAGCACAATAATGTCATTTTGAGTTGGATTCAAAACAGTGTCTATTGATAATGGTCCCCAATTTTTGTTGTTAAGCATGTAAAACAAATAATTCCCTGTTTCCATATCTTGATAAGCTAAATATTTCTCAGTTTGCCTTGCCTTTTGATGTATTTTATATGGAAAATCCATATTTTCATCTTCTGAATAATCTGTATTTTCAAGAATATTAGCCTGAATTACATCTGCATAACCGTATAGATCTTTTAGCGATTTGTATAAAAAAGAGAAATTCCCAATTTGCTCGTCATCATAAAAAAAGGAAAAATTCAATTCTTTGAGTTGACCATTGTCAAAAAACCAATATTCTCTTTTTTCTCTTGGAATATCATTTTCTAAATTATTAATTTCCAAAGAATCTTCTATTTCAATAAAGTAAAGACTCCTTGTCATCTTTTTGATTTTATATTTTGACACCAAAGAATCATTCAGCCAAATAGGAAAAGAAACAAATTTTTCAGCATCTGTAAACATTGCATTCATTCTAAATAAGAATGGGGCTACTTTATCTGAATTGTTTTTTTTTGCATCCTTTCCCAATCCGCTACAAGCAGAAAAAAACAAGGCAATTAGCGCTATGAAATAAACAAATTTTATCATTGAAGCGTTAATATAAAAACAATCTTTGAAATGTTGCAATTTTTCAATTTTTTAAGCCGTTTTTTTATCTGTATTTTTGCACTATGATTGATGTGATTAATGAAAGGCCGATAACCGATTGGATGCCTTTAACCAAAAAGGAAATCGAAAAGCGTGGCTGGGATGAATTGGATATTATCCTTGTTTCAGGTGATGCTTATGTTGATCATCCATCTTTTGGAACAGCCGTTATTGGTCGGATCATGGAAGATGAAGGTTTTCGAGTTGGTATTATTGCTCAGCCCAACTGGCAAGACGATTTACGTGATTTCAAAAAACTTGGAAAACCAAAATATTTCTTCGGTGTGACAGCAGGTTGCATGGATTCTATGGTCAACCATTACACTGCCAACAAACGCTTAAGATCAACTGATGCGTACACACCGGGTGGAGCAGCGGGATTTCGTCCAGATTATGCAACGGTTGTATATTCTAAAATAC
>JBILYS010000266.1:0-3569 GCA_044377625.1 Crocinitomicaceae bacterium | reverse complement strand
ACAAGCTGCAATCAACGATTTATCTGAAGAATATGTTGCTAACGTAACGGAAATTGAAAAATCAACAGAAATTTCTGAAAAGGAAAAGGCGCAGCAATTGATTGATGAAGAAAAGGCATTGTTGAACGCTGTTGAAGAGAAGAAACAAGATGTTGAAGGACAATTAGTAAAAGATCCTGGCAACCAAACATTGTTAAAGGAACAAGCAGTTTTAGCACAAATTGAAAAAGATATTCAAGAAAAAGTGGCTGAAAATGAAGCAGTTTTGGACACGAATGAACCTCTTGTATTAGTTTCCCAAGAAGAGAAAGAGGAAATCATTAATCGCTTAAATGACGCTTATTTCAGTGATTTAAAAGCTATTGAACAAAGCAATCAAACTGATTTGGAAAAGTTGGAGCAGGTTCAATTATTAGATCAAAAATTATTAGGGAAAGTTTACGACCAGCTTGAAAATGTTGAAAATCAATTGATGGAAGATCCTTCATCTGTTGAATTGAAAAAAGAACAAGAAATTTTAAATACTTTGAGTGAAGAACTTGACAGGAAAATTGAAAACCGTCAAATTGAGATTGCCCAAAAAACTGTTAATTCAACTATTACGAAAGAAGTAAAAGAAGCAGTGATTAATAAAATTGACCCTTCTTATTTCAAGAATATCGAAGCTATTAATCAATTGGATAGTGATGAATCTGAAAAAAATCAAAAACGTCTGAATGAAGAAATTTCTCTTTTATCAAAAGTAAACAATGAGTTGTTTACCATAGAAGAGGCGTTAATGAACAATCCAGCCGATCAAGTGAAAATTGAAGAAAGAAAAAAATTGGAAGCGATTCGTTCTGATTTACAAGTATCAATTGAACGTTTGAACGAACAAAAAAGTCAGCTGTCTTCTGAAACAACCGTTACGGCGCAACAAAAAATAGCTAAAATAGAAGAGATAGACGCTTCTTACATTTCTCAAAAGGAAACAATCGAAGGAAATAATAATCTTTCAATTAAAGAAAAGGCGCAACAATTATTGACATTAGAAAATGAATTCTTAGACAAAATTACAACGGAGAAAATCAAGATTCAAGAGCGATTGAATCAATCACCAAATAATAATTTATTGAAACAGGAATTAGCTGTTTTAGAAGCAATTCAACTAGAAACGGAAAAGTTGATTGCTGCGAATAAAAATATCTTGAACAATACGAATGATTCAGTTGACAATACAATTGATAAAGAACAAATTGTTGCCGACATTTTACCAGATTACACTTCCAGGAAAGAGGAATTGACCAACTCTAAAATGGTTGAAAACATCAAAATTGTTGAGCAAATCAAATTAGAAAATGAATTGTTGACAAAACTTCAATTGGAAGAAAAGAGTTTGAATAAACAGTTAGACAAGAATCCAACGGACGAAAAAAATCAACAGAAATTAGCAGCTGTTCAAGAATTGATTCTTAGTCAGCAAGCGGATATTTCTGAATTAACAGCTCGGAATGCGGAGTTCAATGCACAAATCAAAGCAACTGAAATCATTGCGAAAGCGGATTTAAACTACACTGCCGATATCGAAAAAATAAAAGCCTCAACATCAGAGACGAAGAATTCTGATTTAGCAGAAAGAGAAGTCATTCATCAAGAAAGAATTGCAACGCAAATAGCCGCGAATGAAAAGATTCTTGCAAAAAAGGATAATCCAGAAGTTCTTGCTGCAAATGAAGTGTTAAAAAAAGAAGTGATTCTGAGTAAAGAGAATGAACAAAATTATAGAGTAGGAAATGAAGATGTGGTTGAAAATAACGTCCAACAAACTGCATTTGTAAATAACTTGAGAGAAGATTTATTGCAAGGAAATACTGCTGCAATGACGGAAGAATTTAAGACGATTGAGGAGCTCAAACAACAAGATGCACTTCTTGCAAACTATGAAAAAGCACTTTCAACTCAGATTACTGAAAAGTCAGCGGAATTAGAAAATGATTCTGAAAATGAAGCGTTGAAAGAAGAAGTAAGTTGGATGAAAGAAGAATTGACAAACGTTCAAGAAAGACGTCGTCAATGGAAAATTTCAATTGGTGAATTGGAAAAAATTGCCAATGAAGATCCAACGACTGAAGGGAATGAATTCAATGATCCACTTTTAACTGAACTCAATCAAAAAGAAAACAAATTGCAAAGTGATTTAACGAATCCGGAATTGACGCAAAAAGAAAAGCAAGTCATTCAAAAAGAAATAACGCAAGTTCAAAAAGAGCAAACGACGCAAGAAAATAAATTGATTACAACTGAGATTGCAAACAAAGAAAAAGTAATTGAAGCGCAAACCAAGGAATTGAAAGCTGGTTCGACATTAAATACTGAAACAAAATTAACTTCTGAAGCTGCCATTGCACAGCAAGAATATTTGTCAAAAGAAGTTGAAAGCATCGTTAAGGAAGCACTAGAAACGAAAAGTGTAGAAGAAAAGAATTACTTGTTGAATACGGCTTTGGAAAAGGAAAAACAAGCGAACGCTATTATAAAGGAGGCAATAATTGAAAATAAAATCCAGCAATTAGAAGAAGAGAACAACATCACTTCGTTGGAAACGCAAGTTACGTTAGAAGAAAAGAAACGTCGTTTTTCAATTCAAGTTGGCGAGCTTACAAGAATAATCAAGGAATTGGATACTGAAGTTTCAAGTGCAAAAGGAAAAGAATTAGTGGCTTTGAAAGAACAACGAGCGGATAAAGTACAACAAAGAACGTTAGTTCAACAACAATTAGAAGCTATTGATGCGCGCCTTGCTCAATATGAAAAAACAGCAACAACGACTGATCCTGAAGCAATGAAAAATACTGTTTCGTATGTTGAAGAACAAGAAATTGCTGCTACAGAGGAATACAAGAATTATGAAGAGAAGGCTAGACCAGCATTGGAAGTTGAAAAACAAATTGCTAATTTAGATGCTCAATTGAACGAGGAGAAATCGATTACGAAAGAATTGATTAAGAATAGTGTTGATAATCCATCTGAAGAAAATCAAGCGAATCTTCAAATGAATATTGACAAAATCAAACAATTGGAAGCGGATAAAAAAACGCTTTTAAATGAATTAAAAACCAAGCAATTACTTGCAAAGGAAGCTTTGCCAGCGAATACAGAAGAAGCAATGAAAATGCAAAATCTTGTTGAAAGAGGAATTTCACCAATCAAACGATTGGCAATCATTGCTGCGTTGGTTCCACTTCCAGCGAATGGTTTGGAAATTAAGGCTGAAGGAACAAATACGTATTCTGCTGCAAAACCAATTCCTGTTGACGTTAAAAATCCTACTGGTTTAGTTTACCGTGTTCAAGTTGGTGCATTTGCGAAGCCTATTCCGCAAGATTTATTCAAAGAATTCAATCCAATATCTGGCGAGAAACTGAACAATGGTGTCACACGGTATATGGCTGGATATTTCAACAACAGTAAGAAAGTAATTGAGGTGAGAGATCAAATCAAAGGATTAGGATATGCAGATGCTTTTGCTGTAGCTTATTGCGATGGAAAACGGATTTCATTGGCTGAAGCACGAATTTTAGAAGCAAATG
>JBILYS010000014.1:0-14306 GCA_044377625.1 Crocinitomicaceae bacterium | reverse complement strand
CTCAACAGTTAGCGTGTCTTTATCTAATCCAAATTGATATAAAGCATCATAATCTGTAATAGAACCTAGCGTAAAAGAATGTGCAATATCTTTACATGGAGCATTAATATCTGAATCTAATACATGGACATGTACATTGAAATTAATTGCTTCTTGAATAAACATCCGGCCTAATTGACCTCCACCAACCATCCCTAAACGGGCAGTATTACCATACCAGAACTTTTGCATTGGACAAAGATAGCAGGGATTTTTTGAGTGGTTGATAAGTTTTAGAATAAAAATTGAAGTTATTTTTTTAATTAAATAGTACCTTTGCTATTCACAAAACACGAATAGGTGATTCAATTAAACGATAAGTCATTCGATGTGTTTATTCAGGAAAAGGAAATTTTGAAAGAAATTTCTGATTTGGCAAATAGAATAAATACTGATTATAAAGGGCAAGAAGTAACTTTCATTGCAATTTTAAACGGTGCGTTTATGTTTGCTGCGGATTTGTTAAAATCAATTACCATTCCTTGTGAGATATCTTTTGTTAAAGTCAGTTCATATCAGGGCACTACCTCAACAGGAAGAGTTGATGAATTAATTGGTTTGAATACCGATTTAGAAAATAAGCATGTTATTATTTTAGAAGACATTGTCGATACTGGTATAACAATTGACAAAATCATCACATTGTTGGGGTCAGAAAGTTTAACATCAGTAAAAGTGTGCACATTACTATACAAACCTGCTTCATTTTTAGGAAAGAAAGCACCAGATTATGTTGGATTTTCAATTCCGAATGCATTTGTTGTGGGTTATGGTTTAGATTATGATGAAAAAGGAAGAAATTTACGTGAAATATATCAATTAAAAGAGGATTAACCTCATTCAAAAAGTAGTATGTTGAATATTGTTTTATTTGGACCTCCAGGAGCAGGTAAAGGAACTCAGTCAGAGAGATTGATTGAAAAATATGGACTTATACATCTTTCAACCGGTGATGTGTTTAGAGCAAATATTAAAGGTGAAACAGAATTAGGAACATTGGCAAAAAGCTACATGGATAAAGGTCAATTAGTTCCGGACGAAGTCACAATTAATATGCTACGGTCTGAAGTATTGAATCACAAAGATGCTAAAGGTTTCATTTTTGATGGATTTCCCAGAACAAATGCACAAGCCGAAGCATTGGATTCTTTTTTGAAATCAATTGACACAAAAATTAGTGTTATGCTCGCTCTTGAAGTGGAAGAAGTTGAACTGAGAGAACGTTTGAAAAAACGTGCTGAAGTTAGTGGCAGAGTAGATGATGCTAATCCTGAAGTTATTCAAAACAGAATCAATGTTTACAACAATGAAACTGCTCCAGTTAAGTCGTTTTATCAAAATCAAGGGAAATTTACTGCGGTAAATGGAATTGGTTCTATTGATGATATTACGCAACGTCTGTTTCAAGAAATTAATAAATTGTAATAGCATTAACTCATTTTATTGAAATGCCATCCTGATATCAGGTTGGCATTTTTTAGTTTATTGATTGAATAATCCTACCTTTGTAAAAAATCCCTTTATGGCTTCTGATAATTTTGTTGATTACGTAAAAATTCACTGTACTTCTGGAAATGGAGGAGCGGGTTCGACGCATTTTCGTCGTGAAAAGTATATTACAAAAGGAGGTCCTGATGGAGGTGATGGTGGTCGTGGTGGACATATTATTGTTCGTGGAAACAAACAACTTTGGACCTTGCTGCACTTAAAATTCAAAAAACACATCAAAGCGGGTCATGGTGGACATGGTTCAGGTAATCTACAAACTGGTGGACAAGGTCAAGATCAATACATTGATGTTCCTTTAGGAACAATCGCTAGAGATTTAGAAACTGGAGAAGAATTATTTGAAATAACTGAAGAAGGAGAAGAACGAATTTTACAACCTGGTGGACGTGGAGGTTTAGGAAACAATCAATTCAAATCGCCTACCAATCAAACTCCTCGTTTCGCTCAACCAGGTGAAGAATCGAAAGAAGGTTGGAAAATTCTTGAATTAAAAGTATTAGCTGATGTTGGTTTAGTAGGTTTTCCTAATGCTGGGAAAAGCACCTTACTTTCTGTTGTAAGTGCTGCAAAACCTGAAATAGCGAACTATCCGTTTACAACCTTACGTCCAAATCTTGGAATTGTAAATTATAGAGATTACCGTTCTTTTATTATGGCTGATATTCCAGGAATAATCGAAGGAGCTTCACAAGGAAAAGGACTTGGTTTACGTTTCTTGAGACATATTGAAAGAAATTCGTTATTGCTTTTCATGGTGCCGTGTGATTCTGATGATATTCACAAAGAATACAAGATATTGTTGAATGAATTGAAGCAGTATAATCCGGAATTAATGCATAAAGACCGAATTTTGGCTATTACAAAATCGGATATGATTGATGATGAATTAATGGCTGCACTTAAAAAAGACTTGCCGAAAATCCCGTATATTTTTATCTCATCTGTCGCTCAACAGGGCTTAACAGAGTTAAAAGATATGATTTGGGAACGCCTAAACAATGATTGAGTATTTTGAAGAAATAGACCGACAAATTGTTCTTGCCATTAATAGTTGGCATTCGCCTTTAATGGATGAGGTTATGTGGTGGATTTCGGCGAGAATTACATGGATACCCTTATATGTTTTTATTTTAATTCTAGCATTTAAAAAATTAAATAAGCAGCATTTTATTTTCTTCCTTTTATTGGCCGTACTTGCAGTAATTGTAACAGATTTAGTCTCAGTTCATTTATTCAAAAATGTATTTTTACGGTATAGACCATCACATAATTTGCTGTTAGTAGATCAGTTACATTTTTATCAAATAGCTCCTGGAAATCTTTATCAAGGTGGAGAATATGGCTTTATCTCTTCACATGCAGCAAACTTTTTCGCAATTGCAACAGCCTCGATATTAGTACTCAATAAAGCCTATTTACACTTAAAATGGTTGCTATTATTTATTGGAATAATTATTTGTTTCAGCAGAATTTATTTAGGCGTACATTATTTATCTGATGTTGCAGTTGGTGCGGCAATTGGTTCCTTAATTGCATTTTTACTCTATAAATTTTGGTATTTAAGATTAACTTCATCTAAAAAATAAAAATGAATTGGGTTTTAATATTTATTGGTGGAGGATTAGGAAGTCTTTTAAGATATTTGATTGGAATTGTTTCTTTAAAATTTTGGCCAACTTCTTTTCCTTTAGGAACCTTAATAACAAATTTTCTAGCTTGTTTATTATTGGGATTTATCGTTTACGGTTTGTCAGAGAAAATGAATCAATATGATTGGATCAAACCACTTCTTTTAATTGGTTTTTGTGGAGGATTTAGCACCTTTAGTACCTTCAGTCATGAAACTGTTCAATTGATAAATTCAGGTAGTTTTACTATGGCAGGATTAAACATTCTCCTTTCCCTTTTTACAGGAATTGCAATTATTTTTTTCCTAAGTTCTGCAGTTAAATAAGGTTAATCAAGCAACTGGAATTTGTACATGTATTTTATCCAATAATTCTTTTCTTTTAGATACGATTTTCGAAAGATCCATTTTTCCAATTACTCCCTTCTCTTTGAAGCGCACAAAATTGATCCACCACATGTATGCTGCTAAGCCTAATACTCCAATCAATGCATAATAAAGAAAACCTAACCAATAACTCGGGAAAACGAAGTGGTAAAACAAAAAGATGAATGGGATATTAATTAAACCCATAAAAATCATTCCTAAAATAAGTTTGACTGAAGCCCAAAAAACGCGTCGTTTAAATGTTTTTTCTACAAAACCTTTTACAATAAAATACGGAATACTGCAATGTACAAATCCAAGCAGAGCAAATGGAAATAAAATAAACAAGTAGGCTATTTCTTTTTTTCGATTGAGTTTTCCATTTACACTTATTTCATGTACATAGTTTTCATTCACTTTTAATTTGCGTAAAAGAGAAAAATATCGCTCCATTTCATCTTTTAATCCTTGAAGATTTTCTAGTTGCTCCTCTTTTTGTTCGTTTAGCCAATTAGCAAGGCGCTTAGAATATTTCCAACGTTCAATTAAAGGAATTTTTGTATTGCTGTGTTTCGCATTCATTCCTTTACGGGTCAATTTCATGATGTTTTCATGAAAATTCAACCAGTTCTTATCTTCAACATGCGTAATTTGTTCACGCATCAACGATTCAATCTTTTTTGTTAGCTCATTGATTACTTTATTAGGATTGGCTTCGAACTGTTCTTTATAATCATTCAAACAGATTTTATCAGAAGTCGAGACTAAAACATCGCTTCGCATTTCATTAGGATCTGAATAATTGCACCCTACAGCTGCTAAATAAACTTTTTCTTTCCAATTGATTGCTTCCAGCGTGATAAATCCGATTCGAACAGCTCCTTTTTTAACAGGCTTTAATCTCCGTACGAAAATATCATCTGTAAATCCTTCTCCAAAAACTAAAAGATTTCTTCCACCCTTTAATACTTTAATACATGTTGCAAAGGCCTTTTCATTTTCATTTTTTGTATTCAATCCGTCGTGTTGACGATATATAGGAAGACTATGTGCTGCCCATAAAATAGGTCGTGAGATAGGAGTGAAAACGTCAGAGCGGGTCATGAAAAAAAGAATCGGAGAATTGTATGATGCAACGACTAACGGATCCATGAAAGATGCACAATGGTTGCTCACATATATCGTTCGACCCAAGAAACCCTTTGGTGAATTTACAGTTTTGGTTCGGGGATAGAAAAGTAAAAGAGCGTATTTCTGAACGACAAAAAGTATTGCATATAAAGGTCTCATAAGTAGGAATAAATAGGTTAAAGTTTTTCTGATGATTTAGACTTGTCCTTTAATTCCTTATCTACATTTCTATTTTTTCCTAAATAATATCCCAATTGAATTTCGTGTGTTGAATTACCAGCTGTTCTAATTTTTCCAACCGACTGCTCAAATGCATAACTAACATATAGATTCTTAATTAAGTTTGTTCCAACTTGAAAAATCAAACTGTTTGAAGTCCGAAATTGAACACCTAACCAACTACTGTTTTTATATAAAAAACGGGTTCCTAAATCCATAGAAATTGGACTATTGCCAGTCATTTTAACTACAACAGATGGTTCAATAGATAAATCTGAAGTTGCTTCGAATTTATATTTTGTTATCATGAAAAAGTGTCTGTTAAAATTATTAGTTGTCACTATTTGGTTTAATTCAACTTTGTTATTCAAAATTTGCGTTCCGCTGATACCAAAAAACAATTTCTTTCCATAAACCACTAATCCAGCTTGGGCATCACCCAGATTTTGTGTAGCAGTATTACCTTGGAATTGGTCATAGGTATTGTCATTCGATTGGTTTAATATCACTTTTGTATCATTGATTCTGAAATTACTGTATCCCAAACCAATACCAAGACCAAAGTTCAATTTTTTAGTCAATGGCATATGATAAGCATAACTGCCTTGAATAGATGTTTTTGAGAATGGACCTATTGCATCATTCCAAATTTTTCCACCAATAATATGCTTGCGTTTTACCGTTGTGATTTCAGGGTTTTTGAATAATTTATCATTTTTCACATTGAATTCACTCAAGGCATTACCGCCATTTTTTTTAATTCCTATTTGACTATTTCCCGAAATTAATACTGTTTTAGGTCCACCATCATATCCAATCCATTGCATGCGAGTTGATGCTTCAAAATGCATCACATCAGTTAATCCACCTGCTGCAGGGTTTAATAAATAGGGATTGTTCACAGTGTTAGCAAATTGATATTCTTGCTGACCTCTAGAAATAAAAACTATCAAACAATTTATGATAATCAGGCTTGTAAATTTCATACTATATCTCATCCTGTTATATATTAATGTATTATACTGATTGGGCCATTATATACTGTTGAAGCTTCATCGTTCAACTCAATTTTATAAAAATATGTTCCCATTGGTAATTGTTCTCCATTAAATGTTCCATCCCAAGGATCTTCATAACCAATCGATTCAAAAATAATCGAACCCCATCTATTAAATATAAGGACTCTGCATTTTGGGTAAACTTTTTCTAAATAGTTAATAACAAAAAGATCGTTTTTACCATCTAAATTAGGCGTAATTACAGTTGGGAAAATAGGATTAAACCCATCACAAAGCGACGTGATAATTGTTATCGTATCAGCAGTGCTATTGCATAATGGATGTTCCAATTTATATACTAATATATTGGTTCCTATACCAAGATTTTCAACAGTAGTAGTGGGTGAATGAATATTTGCTAATAGACCTGATCCAGAGATAAATATCCATGTAGCTGTTTGGTCTATTTCAGGAATTGTAGCGTTAAGACTAAATAGTTGATTCTCTAGACAAATTGATGTGTCTTGTTCATTGATTGTAGCTTGTGGAGATGAGTATACACGCATTGTATCCGACGTTGTAGGACATGCTCCACTAGTAATTAACCAAATGAATTGATTCCAACCTGAGCCTAAATTACTTGCTGTAGCAGTGGCGGAATTAACATCACTTATTGTAGCTCCTAAATCAGTAATCCAAGTTCCAATTCCATATAATGGGACATTTGCTGTTAAATCAACTGAAAAAGAATTACAAGCATAAACTGTATCCAAAGTACTTGCTGTTAATGGTGTATGTGAAACAATTACAGAGATGGTGTCACTTGTACTTCCACAAGACAGAGAAGATATTGTCCAAACAAAAACATTTGTTCCGTAACCTAAGTTATTTACCCCTGTTAAATTTGCAAACTGATTATTAAATATTCCTTGCCCGCTTAATACAGTCCATTCTCCTGTTCCACTTGTTGTTGGAATTGCCTCAACTACTGTACTTGTAATGTCACACAAGGAAATCGAATCTGCCAATATTGTTGCTGCAGAAGGAAAATCTAAAACTTCTACTTGAAATGAACACGTTTGTGAATTAGCAGAAGAATCTTCAACAGTATAACTTAAAGTTGTTATTCCAACTGGAAAAACATCACCAGAACTATAACCTGTAACATCTGTTTGAGTTAAAAATGCAAAACAGTTATCACCAAAAGTTGGGTCAAGATATGTGACAACTGGATTACACGTGCTAATATTTGCAGGACAGTTAATTGTAGGCATTATTCCTTCTATAACCGTTATATTAAAAGTGCATTGAGCAAGATTTCCTCCAGCATCCATTACCTCTAATTGAATTGGTTGTGTTCCTGACTGAATAATTGTTCCAGGTGCTGGAGTTTGTGTGATTGAATACCCAGGGCAATTATCAAGAACCAATGCAGTTGAACCAAAATTAATTAATGTATAATCACAGTTCGCACCATTGTTAATTGGTGCAGGTGAAGGACATGTTATTAAAGGTGCCTCAGTATCAAAAGGGGTCATCATCGTTATGCACGTTGAACTATTTCCATTTTGATCTGCTAAAGTGATTAAAACTGCTGTCAATCCAGTTGATAAAGTGCCTACAATTGGATTTTGTGTAATTGTCATATTTGCCAAACTACTGCAATTATCCGTTCCTGTAATTAAACCGCTTACGTCAGGAATGCTATATTGACAACTTGAATTAATAGCAATGTCAACAGTTGAAGGACACGTTAAGACAGGATCAGTAGTGTCAATTACAACAGCAAAAAATGTACAAGTTGCAATATTATTTGCTGCATCCGTAATAGTCATCGTGATTTGGGTATTTCCACTAATTGTGCTGCTCGGTGCAGGTGATTGGTTTATTGTTAACTGCGCCAAGGAAGAACAATTATCACTTGCCGTTACAAGTGACGTGTAATTGGAAATATTTCCAGAACAATTAATATCAACACTAACATTTTGAGCTGACGGGCAAATCACAGTTGGGATTGTTTGATCAACAACAGTCAACTGATAATTACAACTTGCAGAATTACCTGACAAATCAAAAACTGTAAGTGAAATTGTTTGAGGACCGATTGGTAATGCTGACCCAATTGATGGTGATTGTGTATATGTCAAAGCTGCAATTGATGTGCAATTGTCAGAAGCTGTCGCTAAAGATGAAACATTTGGTAATAAATAATCACATGCCGAATTTGTGTTTATAGAGGTATTCATTGGGCATGCTATAGTTGGATTTGTAACGTCTATTGGGGTTACTGTAAATGAACACGTGCCTGAATTCCCCGACTCATCAGTTCCGGTCATTGTAACTGTAACTGCACCATTAAATGTTGTTGTTGCAATAGGGGATTGAATATAGGATATATCTGTTGCGAAGAAACAATTTTCAATATGAGAAGTTAAAGGTATAAAATTCGATAAAGTCGCAAAACAACTTGCATTCATATTGATTGTCTGATTCGATGGACAAACAAGTTGTGGACGTATGGTATCAATAACCGTTTGAATAAAACTACAAGATTTTGAATTACCTGCTTGATCAGTAGCGGTTAAAACAATCGTTTGGTTAGTTGAAGTAAATGTACCTCCAACTGGCGTTTGTGTAAATGTCATTAATGCAGCAGAAGAAGTACAATTGTCTGTCCAACTTAAAGTTGAAGTGAAATCAGGAATTGACGTTTGACAAGAGGCATTTAAATACCTAATTGATGGCACTGGACAAATGACATTGGGTTTGATTGTGTCAATTAAGTTAACAGTAAAAACGCATGATCTTGGAGTGCTAGGTATACCGCCAGAAACTGTAAGTGTTATTAGTTGATTTGCAGAAATAAGGGTTCCTGAAATAGGAGACTGGTTTACTGTAAGTAATGCATTAGAAACACAATTATCATGCACGACAGCTAATCCTGTATAGTCCAATATGTTTGCTTGACAGTTAGTATTAGCATAAATCAATTGATTTGTTGGACAAATTATTGTTGGTAATATAGTATCAACAGTAGTAGTGTTGAATAAACAAGTTGCGAAATTTCCTGATGCATCTGTTGCCGTTATTGTTACTGGTGTAACAACTGCTTGGCCATTGATAACCTGCCCAACAGGTGGGTTTTGAGTGTAAATCAAAGGTCCGGAACAATTATCTATTGCAGACGCTGCAGTCATATAATTTGCTATTAAACCATCACAATTACTATTAACATAAATATTCGCTGCACCTGGACATAGCGTAAAAACTGGGGGGTTTAAATCAACTATATTTAAAGAAAAAGAACATTGTGAAGTATTGCCTGCTTCGTCCATTGCTGAAAGAGTAACAGTCATGGAATTACCAGGAGTTATTGGAATTAAAGAAAATTCAAGAGGTACTTGTGTTACTAAAATATTTGCAGAATCTGTACAGTTATCAGAAAGTAAAATCATTCCTTTCGTATAATCATCGGCATAAGCAACACATGCCGCATCAACAGCCTGAGTAACACTTGTCGGGCAAGTTATAGTTGGATTAACAGTATCTGTTCCAGTTACTTTGAAGTTGTCGATTGCTAATGGAAAACCATTGATTACATTGTTATCATAGGTGAATCTTACACCTAATAGAAAAGTTGAAAAATTTAAACCCGCAGGCAAAGAAATAGTTGTTGTAGTCCATGCAGATGACATTGCAAAATTCGCACCCACTGGAATCCATGTTGCCCCGCCGTTTGTACTATAGATTAATTCTGCAAAATCTTGAGATAAAACACCTTGAATTCTGTAATCGAAAGTTGCTTGCAAATTCGAAGCACAATTTCCTACAATTGTAGTATATGCAATTGCTTGTTTCACTCCAGATGCCGAGTTAGTATAAGAGTATTGGTCTTGATTTCCAACACCACAACCTAAACCAACTCCACCTTCTGAAATATGAAAAGCTGTAACTCCAGCGCCACTAGGTCCATTTCCAGGGCAAGAACTTTTTTTCCATTGATTTGGCGCAAGATCACCAGAAATTGACCAATCAACAAATGGTGGTTCAAAATCTGCTGAATAAAGGGTGGTTTGCCCCTTCGCATTCATAGCAAAAAGAACAATTGAAGTAATAAATATATAGCGCAACATAGTTTGTAATTATGTGGTTTTTTTTTTAAGGTTACAAAGATATAAAACAGAACTGTTTTATAACAGTTTTAACGTTGTAGCTTTTCAACAATTCAAGCTTGTTATCATTATATTATGAGTCTAAATCTCTCGAATAACAGAAAAATTTTATTTAATAATTGGCATCTTTTTTTTTAAGAAATCCAATAAAGTTTGAAATCAACAATTCATTTGCTAATAACTTTTTATAGGTCTTAGGATAAACAAGATGATTTACATCTAATTTCGTCAAAACTAATTGCATGAAGACGGTAGGTATTTTTTGTGGTGGATTTTCATCAGAATGGGAAATTTCTTTGAAAAGTGCTCAAACAATTCAAGATAATTTCCCTGAAAATTTTTCAACAGTGAAAATTGTTGTGGAAAAGGATAACTGGTTCGCTTTAATTGGGGAGGATTCTTTCCCTTTTGATATAAATACAATGACTTTCAATGATGGAAAGTTGATGAAAATAGATATAGGCATCGTATATATTCATGGGGATCCTGGAGAAAATGGTAAAATTCAAGCCTTGCTTGAAATGAAAAACATTCCTTATTTAAATTCAGGACCTTTAGCATCTGCGTTATCTTTTGATAAATGGTATTGCAATCAATTTTTGAAAGGATTTGGAATTAAAGTAGCAAAATCATTGTTTTTGATGCAAATTAATCAAGTTTCCCCTGAAAAAATTATTGAAGAATTGGGATTACCGGTTTTTGTAAAACCATCAGATTCAGGTTCTAGTTATGGCATATCTAAAGTGAAAGCGTTAACAGAAATGTTGCCGGCTTTAGAAAAAGCATTTAAAGAAGGACGCACGGTTGTTGTTGAATCATTTTTGGATGGCACTGAAGTTACATGTGGAGTTTACCGCCGAAAGAATGGGGTTTATGCTCTACCGCTTACAGAAATAGCTTCTGAAAATGAGTACTTTGATTACGAAGCGAAATATTTAGGAAAATCTCAAGAAATTACGCCAGCTCGAGTTGATGATAAGGTTAGGGCAGAAGTTCAAAAACAAGCTAAATTTATTTATGAATTGTTGCAATTAAAATCCATAGCAAGAATTGATTTTATGATTGTGAATGGTATTCCAAATGTCATAGAAGTCAATACTACTCCTGGATTTTCATCTGCGAGTATTGTTCCTCAAATGATCAAATGCGATGGTGGAAACATACACGATTTTTGGCAAGAAATTATTGAAGTAGAGCTTAATCTTTAAGGTTGGAAGTGATTAATAAACTGCTAATGCATTTAAAACTTTTTCCATTTTTTCTACTGTGTCATTACTCGTATTGTTAAAGTTGCTAATTGTTAAGGCGAAAGCTATTTTCTTACCGGATTTAGAATTAACATAACCGGCATAAGATTTTATACGAGACATTGTGCCGCTTTTAGCAACAATTCTTCCAGATCCAGGTTGGTCTTTACATAATCCACTGATTGTTCCTGATTTCCCTGCAACTGGTAGGGTTGAGAAATAGACAGAATGATTTTTAGAAAGGGACATTGCTTTTAAAAGACTGCAATAATGAGCAGCTGAAATTCCGTTTGACCGTGAAAGTCCGCTTCCATCAGTCAAGTTTAATCCGTTAAAACTAAATTTTTCAGCCCAATATTTTTCTATTTGTTTCAAGCCTTCCTCCGTACTTCCATTCCCCGTCAATTTGTATCCAACTAAACAAACAAGTTCTTCGGCAAATAAATTAATACTTTTCATGTTTGTCAATGTGGCAATTTCCGATATTTTTTGTCCTTTATTACTGTAAATTAATTTGTAATTCGTTTGATATCTGTTTTTAAGAATTAGATTTTCTTGTCGGACAGATTTAGCACCTTCTTTCACACTAATTCCTACTGAATTCAATTGTTGTGTTAACTCATAAGCTAATTGAAATTCAGGATCTGGTAAACTGCCTTTCACTTCAAATGATGCTTGGTTTAGAGGCAATGATCCATTAGAAAATCTATCTAAACAATATGGACCTCCAAAAATGTAGGAGTGGTCACCTGAAACATTCTCAGAAGTAGTGTAATTGTGAAATTCTAAGTTTTGTACAGTTGGGAATGTAGATAACAATTCCGTTTTTGCGCCAGGATAACTTCCTGTTTTAAAAACGAATTTCAACATGTTGTCGAAGAGACAAATTCCAGAAGGTCCAGCTCCATAGTAATTTCCCATGTCTGACCAATTCCATCCATCGGGTACCCCTAAATAGCCGAATTCGGATCCGTCACCATAAATACTCCCCGTAATAGTTTTTATTCCTAATTTTTTTATCGTGTCTGCCCATGTAAGAAGGAAATCTCTTTGATGACCTTCATCATGAAAATACTTACTTCCAAGTGTCATGTCTCCACCTCCTCTAATCCAAATATTGCCTGTTAATGTTCCTTCCTTATCAATACTTCCATCTAGATATATGCGTGTTTCTGGCCGATAATTTGCGCCTAATATCTCAATTGCAGAGGCAGTAGAAAAAAGTTTGGCAGTGGAGGCAGAAGCCAACGATAAATTTGGGTTGTGTGCGGCGATTTGGACCCCAGTTGCAAGGTCAATTGCTTGAAATGAAATACCTGCATTTATGAATTCTGGAGAATTAGCCATTGAATTAATAGCAGTTTGAACAGTGTTTTGAGCAGTTACTGATTCTAAACTAGTTAAAAAATAGAATATTATAAGTAATCTTAGTATCTTCATCCCGTAAAAATTTAAGTAAAATTCATCATTCTTCTTGTTTGTTTTTCAAGTTGTACAAAAAATTGTCAACATTTGATTGAACGAAACAATTATAGAATGATTTTGTAGTTATTTAAAAACAAAAACAAAGCCATTTCTGAAAAAACAAAATGGAGTCGAAGAAAAAAATAAAAGTACTAAGGATTATTAATCGTTTTAATATTGGTGGGCCAACATATAATGCCACTTTTTTAACGAGATTTATTTCAGATGATTTTGAGACTTTATTGGTTGGTGGTTTGCCAGATGAAGGAGAAACTGATTCTCTCCATGTTTTAAAAGAATACGGAGTTGTTCCTTTGTTAATCGATGAAATGAAGCGTCAGCCAAGTTTTCAAAATGATAGAAAAGCTTATTTACGGATAAAAGAAATTATTAAGGAATATCAACCCGATATTGTGCATACACATGCTTCGAAAGCTGGAGCACTAGGGAGAAAAGCTGCTTTAAATTGCAAAGTGCCAATTATCGTTCATACTTTTCATGGTCATGTTTTTCATTCCTATTTTGGAAAAGTAAAAACAACCTTATTTAAATTAATTGAACGTCGTTTGGCTAAAAAGTCGACAGGTATCATAGCAATTTCAGATTTACAAAAAAAGGAACTATCAAAAGATCATAAAATTTGTAAAGACAATAAAATTACTGTCATTCCATTGGGTTTTGATCTCAAAAAGTTTAATGATAATTTAGAAGTCAACAGAGAATTGACAAGAAAGAATTTTTCAATTGGAAAAGAAGAAATTGCCATTGCGATTGTTGGTAGATTAGCCCCGATTAAAAATCACCAATTTTTTCTGGATGTGATTCAAGAGATTTCAACTAAAATATCAAAAAAAGTTGCAGTATTTATTGTTGGTGATGGATCAGAAAGAGAAGCGATTGAAAACAGAATTTTACAAATGAATTTAGGCGCTAATATTCGAGTAGAAATGACTTCTTGGATTAAAGAAATAGGTGTTTTTAATGCTGGAATGGATATTATGTGTTTGACATCAAATAATGAGGGCACACCAGTTAGCTTAATTGAAGCTCAAGCAGCATGCATCCCGGTTATAACAACAGATGTTGGAGGTGTTAAAGATATTATTTTAGATGGAGAAACGGGCTTTATTGTACCTAAGAATTCTATTAAAAAATATTCAGAAAAACTGCTTATTTTGATTGAAGATGAAAATAAACGCGAAAAAATGTCACAAAATGGATGGTCTTTCGTAGAACATAAATTCCATTACACAACGCTTGTAAAAAATATGGAAACGTATTATAAAAAGTTGTTAAATGAAAAAAATAAATGATATATTTTAGAACAATACGATTATTGACATTTATAATTGTTGGATTAATTTTTCAGCAATGTGGCATTAATAGCAATATTATGTTTAAATCCGCTAAAGGAGAGCATGCTAATGCGGATAGCATACCAATGACTCCCTCGGAAGATTATCAAATTTCGGTAGATGATAAATTGACTTTTTCATTGTCAACTAATAATGGTACCAAAATAATTGAATCGATG
>JBILYS010000155.1:0-5043 GCA_044377625.1 Crocinitomicaceae bacterium | reverse complement strand
TGCACCTCTCAATAAATCTTTATCCGAAGAATTAACCCAATCGGTTAGTTTGGTTTTTACTTCCTCAAATTGAATGTCATGAATTAATTGCTCGATTCGTCCTTGAAAAATTAATCCATAATCTTGATCTTCCCATGAATGCTCAAGGTATGGAATTGCATTCGGACCGTATGTCATGAGCGTGTCACGAACATGTCCAAAAACATTTTCATCTGGATCATCAATTAATTGAATCAATGCACGAATGGACTTTTCATCTTTCATTTACAAAACAAATGTAAGTTAGTTCATTCGCCTATTGTTCAGTAGGTGATTTAGGTTATCAATGAAGAAATGTTAATTAGCTTGTTTTTGCTCTAAAAGTGTAACCTTTAGTAGAGTTTGTCGTTTTGTTTAATACGGATTAAATATTAACATCTACAGGTTAAGAAAAGGGAGGCTTTAGTTAAAGCCTCTTTTTTTTTGTTAAATTGGATCTATTTTTCGTCTCAATTATTTAAACTTAACAAAATGAAAACAGTTATTTTATTTTCAGTATTATTCTTTTCAATTTCTTGTTCCACACAAAAAGAAATTATTGAAAATGGAACATTCGAATCAGAAGCAGTTCAGATAGTTAAAGGAACGGTCTATATTAGTGAAGAAGGATGTCCTGTTTTTATAACGGCTAAAATTGATGGAGCATTGGTTAAAATGTATCCAGTTAATTTAGAGGAGCAATTTAAAATTGACGGTTTAAAGATTAAATTCTCGTTTAATTTGAGCAGAGCTATGCAGCCAGAAAACTGCAAAGTTGATAAAGTTGTTTCTTTAGAAAACGTAACTAAATAGTTTTTTTGTGTGCGATTAACGCTTTCAAACGCTCAAAAGAAGTTTGATTGTTAACTGAATAAAATGCTTGCGCGATTTTATTTTTCTCTTGTTTTGTTAAGTGCCATGACAACGAAATATGGTTATTTCTACTTTCTCTTAAATTGAACGATATAATATCTATTGGGAATGAAAAACTTTTAATTCCAAGTTTTAATAATTGTTCTTGATCGAAATCTTGAGTTCGTGGGAAATTGTTATACATGTTTCCAAAAGGAAGTGTGATTTTGTGTGTTAATGAAATGTGATCATAAAGCTCATTACTAAGGATACGTTTGGTGTCACGTATTTCGAGAATTATAACTCCTGAAGTATTTTCTTTTATCCATTTTTCGATAGAAAAAAGATAGTCCATTGTTGTTTTTGTCCCATAGTTATCTCTAATACCTGCATCCATTAACTGCATTCCTGGTTCAGTGGGCATTGTCATCATTGGCATAATAAAAGGAAAAGTTGCACTAGCCCTTAAAACACTGCTGAATCTCATCTCTTGCGGATTGTTTTCTGAAAAAAAAGATTGATAATCTATGTTTTCAAAAGAGGATGAAACTTGTGTTGGACAATCTTTGTTTTTCGTTATAAAAGAAAGAGACTGAGAAGATATAAGTAATCTTCTGCCGTCATTCACGATTGTTGGACTGAAAATCATTAATGGAATTTCAGCTCGTTGTTCATAGCTTTTATAATAGCCAAGGTTATGTTGCAAAAGATTTTCTGTGTTTTCATGCAGATGTTCTTCAAAAGCATAACCTCTATCTCGCGTATATTTTGTGTTGTTGTAACTAAAAGATCGGTACCGAAAAAATAAGTCATTAGTCGAAATTGAAAAGGCTAATTTATTTAGCAGATCTTTACTTAGATTATCGCCATATTTATTAGCGTACCGATTTGGTATTTCATTTTTATTATTTCGGAGACAAATTTCTCTGTAATATGCAGCACCGACCATTCCACCAGATGCTCCAGTGATTAAATTTAAATGTTCAGTTAATTGTTCATTCAATGCTTGGTCGCAATTCTGTAAAACAGTAAATGTCCATAATGCACTTCTTGAACCACCTCCAGAGGTGTTAAGTAGTATAAGTTTTGGTTTATTTTCTCCAGTTTTCTTTTTCCAATTTTCAAGAATTGAAATGATGTTCTTTTTCGATTCAACTTCAGAATGATTCTTTTTGTAATTTAATTCAATAGCGTTAATGCCGTAATCTTGTATTTTAGAATCAGAATAATCTAAGCCATATGCGAAGTTTTTAAAAGTGAATAATTCAGTTGTAACACTTAGGTAATTCATTAATGCAATTGAAGCGAATAGAATAGGGTAGGTCCAACGGTGAAACCAAGACATTAACGCGCTGAACAACATGTGAATCATTGTCAGTAATAGAATGATACTCATCCCAGCTGGTAATTCAAATAATGGGTAATCAATGAATTGACCAGAAATAATGAATGCAACAATCGTTAAGATCTCAAAAATAGAAGCATTGATTCTATTCTTAGCAAACACGTGTTCAATAATGGCTTTATCAAGGTGTTTTGTTGATCGGCTTTGATAAATTTTCAGACCTTTCCCAATGTAGTGATGAGTTTTCTCGTGTTCAGTTCTGAAATAATTATACCATTTAGTACTACTTTGTGTCACCGATTGTATTGGATTTGTTGAAGAGTCCTCTTGAGCAATCTTTTCGCCTTTCTCTCGTGTGGTAGGAAAGAAATAGAATAGAGACAATAGGATGAATGCAAAAATTCCACCTAAAAATGAGAATGTGTAGATGAATAAATCCCAAAAGGAAGATAATTCTTCAATCCTTTGAAATTGGGTCATTTTGTATATATAGTAGAAGATAAATAAAACGGGTATAAATGAATTGTTAATACAGAACTTATAAAACGGTCTAGATACAATTGCTAAGAAGGAATACCTTGGGCCAAGTTTAATATAGCTATACGTATTGAAAGCCATTATAAATCCACCAATGCTAAATCCAAGAAGTGCAAATGACCAAGCGCTGACATCTCCAAGGTATTCAGGTGATAAAAATAAGTAGGGAACACCAAATGCTTTTCCAAATGAACCTGAAATGAGCATAAATAGGAATGCCCAATAAAACATTGAAATGAGGTTATATTTTAATTGCGCAAAAATAATGTGTATTGGAAAGAATGCTCCGATTATTTTTAGAAAACGAATTAAACGTAGTTGCCTCATGAAAATAAATGTACTGATTAAAACAATTATTTCAAAAGTTATTGTGTTTTATATTTGTCAAGTAATTGAATAAATGAATCCGGGGCTTGAATCGGTCTCATATCTGCTTTATTAACAAAAACTAGAATTGTTTGGGCTGTACTTATTAATTTATTATTGGAATTAAATATTTCATAATAGAAATAAATTCGAGCTCCAGATAGTTCTGTAATTGTTGTTTTAATGGTTAATTCATCGTCGTAATATGCAGGGGCAAGATATTTAACAGAATATTCTGATACAGGAAGCATTATTCCTTGATCTTCAAGAGTTTTATAACTCATTCCACAGTTCCTTAATGTTTCAACTCTTCCAACTTCAAAATATTGAGCATAATTACCATAATAACAATAACCCATTTGGTCAGTTTCACCGTAACGTACTCGAAGCTGTGTGGAAAAAGAATAGTTGAATTTCATTTTATGTTAAATAGTTTGTCAAATGTAAAAAATATACCTGTTTTCCGACTAGTTTATCAACACTTTTTCCTATTTTCGTTTGAAGGTTGAAATCCAACAGAAAAGCTTTAAAATAGTGATAATTCAAGTAAATAGGATTAGTATGTTTACTTTGAGTTCATTATGTTTTTTATTCAACGATATAATTAGGATAGATGTAAAACTTTTTTAAAAATCAACCCCTTTTTGATTTTTTTTTAAACTTTTTTATGTGAATATTTGTCCTCTGACATTGAAAGACCAAAACCACTTGATAATATTCCAGTTTTAATTGGTTTTAACTATAAAAATTAACCAACAACTAAAAAAAAATTACTAATGAGTAATAGTCACGAAATCGTTTGGAATGCATGTTTGAAAGTAATTAAAGATAATATTTCTTTACAGGCTTTTAAAACGTGGTTTTTACCGATTGTCCCAGTTCGTTTAGAAGATAATGTTTTAACGATTCAGGTTCCCTCACATTTTTTCTATGAATGGTTGGAAGAAAACTACATTGTTTTACTTAAAAAAGTAATTAAAAAAGAATTAGGTCCAGAAGGAACGTTAGAATATAGTATTGTAATGGAAAACAATACAACAAATTCTACTCCATATACTGTAAAATTGCCTGCATTAAATAAGCGTTCTCTTAAAAACGCACCTGTTTCAATGCCTTTGAATATGAACGAGAATCAAATTCGCAATCCTTTTATCATTCCTGGTTTGAAGAAAGTGAATGTTGAATCTAATTTGAATCCTTCTTACGGTTTTGAGAATTTTGTTGAAGGTGATTGTAATCGTTTAGCTAGAGCTTCTGGTTATGCTGTTGCAAATAAGCCTGGAGGAACAGCGTTCAACCCTTTATTGATTTATGGTGGTGTTGGACTAGGAAAAACGCATTTATCTCACGCAATAGGAATTGCAATTAAAAATCAATTCCCAAGTAAGACAGTTTTGTATGTAGGTTCTGAGAAATTTGCGCACCAATTTATTGATGCAATTAAGAATCAAACAACAAACGACTTTATCCATTTTTACCAAATGATAGATGTTTTGATCATTGATGATGTTCAATTCTTCTCAGGTAAAGAAAAAACACAGGATGTATTCTTCCATATTTTCAATCACTTGCACCAAAACGGCAAACAGATTATCTTAACTTCTGATAAGCCACCAGTTGAAATGCAAGGAATGGAGCAACGTTTATTATCTCGATTCAAATGGGGATTGTCTGCAGATCTAGCTTCGCCAGATTTGGAAACTCGTATCGCTATTCTTGAGAAGAAAATGTATGGTAATGGAATTGAATTACCACGTGATGTTGTTGAGTATTTAGCGTATTCAATCAATACAAATGTGAGAGAAATGGAAGGTGCTTTAAACACGTTACTTGCTCAAGCATCATTGAACAAAAAAGCAATTACATTAGAACTTGCTAAGCAAATGGTTGACAAGTTTGTCAAAAATACTGCTCGTGAAGTTTCT